>CAXBEC010000160.1:0-6976 GCA_963974145.1 uncultured Alphaproteobacteria bacterium
GGTCGAACGCTTCTGACCAACCGCGACATAGACGCAGTACAGTTTCTTCGATTCGTCGTCGCCGGCGTTGATCGTCTTCTGATTGATGATGGTATCGATCGCCACCGCGGTCTTGCCGGTCTGGCGGTCACCAATGATCAGTTCACGCTGTCCACGGCCGACGGGGACCAGGGCATCCAGTGCCTTCAGGCCGGTCTGAACGGGTTCATGCACCGATTTGCGCGGGATAATGCCGGGGGCCTTCACTTCGACGCGGCGGCGTTCTTCGGAAACGATCGGTCCCTTGCCGTCGATCGGATTGCCGAGCCCGTCAACCACGCGCCCGAGCAGGCCCTTGCCCGCGGGAACGTCGACGATGGAGCCGGTCCGTTTGACGATGTCGCCTTCGCCGATATCCCGGTCACTGCCGAAGATAACAACGCCGACATTGTCGGTTTCCAGGTTCAGGGCCATGCCACTGATACCACCGGGAAATTCGACCATCTCACCGGCCTGGACATTATCAAGGCCGTAGACCCGGGCCACACCGTCGCCGACGGAGATGACCTGGCCGACTTCGGCGACATCTGCTTCGACGCCGAATCCGGCGATCTGATCCTTGATGATTGAGGAAATTTCGGCCGCGCGGATATCCATCAGCTCGTACCCTTCATCGCAAGTTGCATTTTGTTAAGCTGCGTACGCAGCGACGTATCTATCATTTGGCTACCGACCCTGACGATCAGTCCGCCAATCAAACCCGGATCGACCTGCGGCGCAACCGTTACCTTGCCGCCAAGCGATTTTTGCAGCGTTTCCTGCAGCGCACTGATCTGTGCGTCACTTAATGGCCTGGCTGCGGTAACTTCCGCGGAAATTTCGCCGCGGCGGCGCGCCAGTTCGGCCAGAAAGCCTTCAATCATATCGGTCAGCGCAAACAGCCGGCGATTTTGGGCAATCAGCCCGACGAATTTGCGCGTGAGATCGGAAACTTCCATCTTTTCCAGGATGGCAACGATGGCTTTGCCCTGATCGTTGCGGTCCAGTACGGGGCTGCGCAGAAGGCGCTGCAGGTCCGTGCTCTCATCCACGGCTGCGGTGAGCCGTGCCAGATCGCCGGCAACCGTGTCCAGCAATCCCTGCTCATCCGCCAGATCGAACAGCGCGGCAGCGTACCGGCTGGCGATTTCGGAGACAGGCGTCATTGAAGCCAAAAGTGAACCCCCTGAAAATCCGGGAAAATTGGGCAATAATGCCGCAAGAAGTTAAACCAGTAGTGTTCCCGCGAAGCTGCCCTCGCGCGAAATCGAGCGGTGTGTACCATATGCCTTTGGGGCTTTCAAGCGATCCACCAGTGCCAATTTGCCGCGCTTGCGAAAAGATTGTCCTGGCAGTGAAATCCAAAGCGCGTCGATTATCATAATGGATGCTGCGGGCGGGCAAGTCTGGCGCGCTGTTTTAGTCGGATTGCCTCTACATGAAGCTGTAGGGGTCTATATCAACCTGTATTCGGACCGAGTTCGGTTTTTTAATCTGCCGGAGCCATTGGCGCAGGCGTTCCTGGACAGGCACGTTTTTGTTCGCTTTGGCGAGCAATCGCCAGCGGTGGCGGCCGCGCAGCAACGCCATGGGGGCCGGCGCCGGTCCCAAAATCCGAAGACCGTTCCCGCCGGGCGCTGTGCGGGCGAGGTCGCGGGCAACGCGTTCCACCAGATCAGCGTCGCGGCCCGATACGATCAGCGCTGCAAGCCGGCCGAACGGCGGCCAGCCACCGCTTTCGCGCATCTCACTTTCCGCTGCCAGAAATCCGTCGCGGTCGCCGGCGGCGAGCGCCTGCAGGACCGGGCTGTCCGGATTATAGGTCTGCAGCAGGACCCGCCCGGGTAATTCGGCCCGTCCGGCCCGTCCCGCGACCTGATGCAGCATCTGATAAGTCCGTTCCGCGGCCCGCAGATCGCCGCCGGCAAGGCCGAGATCCGCGTCAACGACGCCCACCAGTGTCAGTTTCGGAAAATGATGGCCTTTGGCGACAATCTGCGTGCCGATGACGATATCCACTTCATGGTTCATCACCTGGCGGACAAAGGCGTCGGCATCGGAGGCGCGGTGGATCGAATCGCTGGTCACGACAACGAACCGCGCATCGGGCAGGAAATGCATCACTTCTTCTGCCAGCCGCTCGACGCCGGGACCGCAGGCCACGAAGCTGTCCATCGCGCCACACTCGCTGCATTCCTCGGGTCGCGTACTGGAGAGGCCACAATGGTGGCATTGCAGGCGCCCTGAAAAACGATGTTCCACCAGCCACGCTGAACAGTTCGGGCATTCCAGCCGGTGGCCGCAACTGCGGCACAGCGTCAGCGGCGCATAGCCGCGGCGGTTCAGGAAGAGCAGCGCCTGTTCGCCGGCCGCGAGGTTTTCCGCAAGGGCGCGACGCAGTGTGGGCGATATCCAGCTCTGGCGTTCCGGCGGGTCGCGCCGCAGATCGACCAGGGATATGTCAGGCAGGGCCGCGCCGCCATGCCGGTCGGGCAGGTGAAGCCGCCGGTAACGGCCTGTTTCGGTGTTGGTGACCGTTTCGAGCGACGGCGTTGCCGATGCCAGGACGATCGGAATACCACCGATCTGCGCCCGGACGACCGCCATGTCGCGTGCGTGATAACAGACGCCATCTTCCTGTTTGAAGGCGGGTTCATGTTCCTCGTCGACAATGATGAGCCCGAGATTCGTGAACGGTAAAAACAGCGCTGATCGGGCCCCGACGACCACCTGCGCCTCGCCATTGGATACGGCGCGCCAGGTTTCCCGCCGCCGGGCCTGGGTCAGGTCGGAGTGCCATCCGGCGGGCGGGGCGCCGAATCGGGCTTCGAATCGCGTCAGCCACTGCGCGCCGAGGGCGATTTCCGGCAGCAGTATCAACGCCTGCTTTCCACGCCGCAGGGTATACGCAATAGCTTCGAAATAGACTTCCGTCTTGCCGGATCCGGTGACGCCATCCAGCAGGGTGACCGAAAACCCGTCCCCGGACTCACTCAATGCATTGACCGCATCTGTCTGAGCGGGCGAAAGCTGCGGACCCGTTCGGGCCGGATCCGGGGACTGCGGCGTCTTTGTCGCGGGCAGCGCAACCGCCTCGATCACCCCCGCTTTATGAAGCCCCGTCACAACGCCGGCGCTGACCGCGGCTTCATGGGCGATGTCGGCCGTGCTGCGCGGTGGCCCCGAATCGAGGAGGGACAGGACCCGTTTTCGGGCCGGGGTCATGCGGATTTCCGGCGGGTTTGTTACTGCAACGAAAGCGATTCGCGGTTTTTGCGGTTCCAGCGCTTCCGGGACGCTCATCGCCATGCGCAATACGGCGCCGCGCGGGGCCAGGGTATAGGCGGCGATCCAGTCGACAAGGCGGCGATTTTCTTCCGGCAACGGGGGAGCACCCAGTACCCGTACGACGTCCTTCAAACGGTCGTCGGATATGGCGGATTCCGCGCCGTCTTCGACGAGGGCCCAGACGACGCCTGTGGCGCGACGGTTGCCCAGCGGCACTTCAACGAAATCTCCCGGGGCAAGGCACAGGTTTTCCGGAACGCCGTAATCATATGCATCGGCCAGGGGCAATGGTAAAAGTACCTTGACCCTGGGCTTTGCCGTGGGGGATATCAGGTCATAGATCGGTCGGGGATTCGCCATCGCGTTTCTTTAACACAATAGCGGACTGGATTTGTCTAGGTCATCGGACAGAAACGCTGATTTGTGATAGAGAACGTTACCAGCCCGTCCCGACAGGGCCGTTGCAACCGCGCCATTCGCCGGAGATGAAGTATGAAATTTTTTGTTGATACCGCCAATATAGACGAAATCCGTGAACTGGCGGATACGGGACTGCTGGACGGCGTGACGACGAACCCTTCGCTGATTGCTAAGACGGGCCGGAATTTCCTGGACGTCGTGGCGGAGATTTGTGAGGTCGTTGAGGGACCCGTCAGCGCCGAAGTGGCGGCGACCGACTACGAGACGATGCTGGCGGAAGGCCGCAAGCTTGCGGGCATTGCGGATAACGTTGCGGTGAAGGTGCCCCTGACGCGGGACGGCCTGAAAACCTGCAAGGTGCTGTCCGAAAACGGCACGATGGTGAATGTGACCCTGTGCTTTTCAGCCAATCAGGCGATCCTGGCGGCCAAGGCGGGGGCGACCTTTATTTCCCCGTTTGTTGGACGGCTTGATGATCTCGCCACGGATGGCATGGGTTTGATCGACGATATCTGCCAGATTTACGAAAATTATCCCGACTTCACGACCGAGGTGCTGGTCGCGTCCGTTCGTTCGCCGATGCATATTGTGGATGCCGCCAAGATTGGCGCCCATGTCGCCACCGTCCCGCCTGCGGTCTTGTGGTCGCTATTCAACCATCCGCTTACGGACAAAGGTCTTGCGGCTTTTCTCTCGGATTGGGAAAAGACCGGGCAATCGATTCTCTGACACGGGTTTATTCAAGATGATGCAGCCAGCATGACGCAGGAATCCACAAAATCGAAAGGCGACGGTCTGAGCGACGCCCGCGTTTCGGCCTATCTGCGCGATAATCCGGATTTTCTGGTCCGCAATCCGGATGTATTGCGATTGCTCGCCGCGCCTGACCGCGAACTTGGCGAAGGCGTTTCCGACATGCAGACGGCGATGATCGGGCAATTGCGAAACGAGGTCGCGCGATTGAAGACGCGGCAGGATGACATCGTCCTGACGACCCGGGCCAATCTCAGTACCCAGGCACGGGTCCATGAATGTGTCCTGGCGATTCTGGGTGCGAAATCGTTCGAGCAGGCGATCCAGATCATCACAACCGATTTTGCCGTCACACTTGATCTCGATATCGTTACGCTTTGCGTTGAAACCGAGGCCGATGCCGCCGTCCCGGTGAAGACGCCGGGCCTGCGGGTCCTGTCGCCCGGTACCGTGGAAGCGACGGTTGGGGAGAACCGCAAGGTTCTCCTGCATGCCGACGTGCCCGGCGATCCGGAAATTTTTGGCGGCGGTGCCTCGCTGGTTCAGTCCGCCGCTTTCATCCGCCTCGATATCGCAGATGCAACGCCGCCGGCGATGGTGGCGTTCGGTGCGCGGCGCAGCGGCAAATTCCATGTCGAACAGGGAACGGAACTGCTTCAGTTCCTTGGGCGGGTTGTCGAACGCAGTATCCGTATCTGGCTTGGGGTGCCCTTCTGACTGCGGCGGAAAATACCATTATCGGCATGGCGCCGGATCTTGCCGCCGTGACGGCGGCGTGGCGGGGCTGGCTGGCCCATGAACGGCGTGTTTCACCACATACGCAAAAAGCCTACGAAAACGACCTGTACGCATTTTTCAGGTTTCTTGCCGGACATCTCGGTGCACTTCCCGGTATCGATGACCTGCGTGAACTGCGGCCTGCGGACTTCCGCGCCTGGCTGGCGCGGCGGGCCTCCGCCGGCCTGAGCCGCACCTCGACGGCACGGGCGCTTTCCGTCGTGCGGGGCTTTTTCCGCTGGTGCGAGCGCAATGACCGGCTGACGAATCATGCCATCCGGTCCGTCCGTTCGCCGAAATTGCCGCATCAGGTACCGAAGCCGCTGCGGGCGGACGATGCACTGGAAACCGTGCAGCGCGTCGGTGAGATGGCATCGGAACCCTGGGTCGGTCTGCGCGATGTCGCCTTGCTTACCTTGCTGTATGGCTGCGGGCTGCGCATTTCCGAAGCGCTGTCGCTGACCCGGCAGGAAGCCCCGACGGGCGAGGTTCTTCTGGTAACGGGCAAGGGCGGCAAACAGCGCATGGTGCCCGTATTGCCGGTCGTTCGTGAGGCGATGGAAGCCTATATCGCCGCATGCCCGTATGACCTGGCACCGGATGGACCCTTGATTCGCGGTGTCCGCGGCAGTCGGTTGAACCCTGCCGTGGCCCAGCGGACCATGCGGGCGGTCCGCGGCTGGCTCGGACTGCCGGACACCGCGACGCCGCATGCGCTGCGCCATTCATTCGCCACGCATATTCTGGCGGGCGGGGGCGACCTGCGGTCCATTCAGGAATTGCTCGGGCATGCCTCGCTCTCTTCGACGCAGCGCTATACCGAAGTGGCGGATTCTACCCTGCTGTCGGAATACCGTGCGGCACACCCCCGCGCCGGCTGATCGGGGCAGCTACAGGGCCATGGAACCGAGGATCAAAACAGAGCATTGGGTTCACGCGCATCTGCGGCGTTGCGCGATCGAAGCCGTGCCCGCCTTTGTCATCCGGCACGGCGACAACGAGCGGGGCATGGTACTGCTCAAGATCAATACGCTGGGGAGTGGCTGCAAGGTGCTGATCCAGGCCCGTGACATTGAGGGAAAGCTGGGCTGGCTGGCGGCGCTGAATGGTGATCTCGTCGCGGAGGCGGATGCAGACAGCTATATCGAACGGCAGGTCCGCAACGATCCGGACCTTTGGGTTGTCGAAATCGAGGATCGCGAGGGCCGCCGCTGGTTCGACGGCGATGAAATATGAGCGTGGCCTGATCGTTATCCCGGTGCGAATTCCCTTTTCGGAATTCCCATGCCATGCTTCGCCGCGAGATTGCCACCAGAATTCAAAAATAAAAGACAGGAGTAAAGAATGAAGGTCGGGTTTATCGGGCTGGGGACCATGGGGGCCAGTATCGCCCTGAACGCTATCAAGGGGCAGCACTCGCTGACCGTCTTTGACATCAACCGCAAATCCGCTGCGCCGCATGAGGAACTCGGCGCGACATGGGCTGATTCGCCGAAGCAGGTTGCGCAGCAGAGCGACGTGGTTTTCTCGTCGCTGCCCGGGCCGCCGGAAGTCGAGGCCGTGACGCTTGGCGAGGGCGGATTGCTGGAAGGCATGTCCGAGGGCAAGGTCTATTTCGACCTCAGCACCAATTCGCCCACAACGATTCGCCGTATTCACGCGGAATTCGCCAAGAAAGGGGCGCATGTCCTCGATGCACCCGTCAGTGGGGGTCCCGACG
>CAXBEC010000161.1:0-6976 GCA_963974145.1 uncultured Alphaproteobacteria bacterium
ACCAGCGGCACGGGGACGCCGTCATCGCCAAGGATAAAACGGCTGCCATCGTCCAGCCCGTAAACGACCGGGCCGCCATAGCCGTTGACCGTCCCGGGCCGGATAGCGCCGGATGCCGTGTCGGTGACCAGTTTCCGGCGCGCGGCGTTGTATTCCTCGCCCAGCAGGACATCCATCGGGACCTCGACGAAATCGGGGTCACCATAGAATTTCTCGCGGTCGGCGAAAGCGAGCTTTGTACATTCGGTGACGAGGTGGACAAAGTCCGGCCCGTTGGGATCGAGCCCATCCAGATCGAACCCGCGCAGCAGCGCCAGTTGCTGCAGGAAAACCGGTCCCTGGCTCCAGGGGCCGCATTTGAAAACCGTGTAGTCGCCGTAATCTAACGACAGCGGCGCTTCTGTCCCGGCCGACCAGCGGTCCAGGTCCTCGCCGGACAGGAACCCGCTGTGACACCGCCCCGACGTGTCGAGGGCTTCCGTGTCGCGACAGAAACGGTCAATCGATTCGGCGACGAAACCACGGTAGAACGCATTGCGGGCGGCTTCTATCTGCCGTTCCCGGTCCCCACCGGCGCTTTCCGCCTCGCGCAGGATGCGCTCGAACGTATCCGCCAGTACCGGGTTGGTGAACAGCTGGTTGGGCCCGGGTACCCTGCCATCGGGACAGTAGACCGCGGCGGAGCTGGGCCAGTGGTTGACGAACAGCTCCTTCAGGCTGTCGATCGTCGCAACCACCCGGGCGGCAATCGGGTATCCATTCCGGGCATGGCCGATGGCGGGTTCGAGAACGTCACGGACCCGCATCGTGCCCCGGTCGCGGAGCAGGGTCATGAATGCATCGAAGGCGCCTGGCACGACCAGTGGCAGCAGACCCGCGCCGGGAATAATGTCGAGTCCCAGATCGCGATAGGCCTGCGGCGTCGCTTTGGCCGGCGCCACGCCCTGCCCGCAGATAACCGAAACATCGTCGGATTTGGCATCGTACAGGATGATCGGGGCATCGCCGGCGGGGCCCGCCATGCTGGGTTCGACAACCTGCAGGGTCAGCCCGGTCGCGATGGCGGCATCGAATGCATTGCCGCCTTTCTCCAGGATTGCCATCCCGGCGGCGGTCCCCAGCCAGTGGGTCGATGCGACCATGCCAAAGGTGCCGCAGATTTCCGGACGCGTCGTGAACGGCGGCTGACCGGGCAGGTTACGGGTCGGGGCCGTTGCACTGCCACGGAACAGATGTTCGATTTCCTGCTGATTCATGGCGGTAACACTCCGTTGCTTCGTAACCAGTTGTGCAGCCTGACACCGAATGCGGCACGCTTACATCAGTATTCCAGATTTAATCCATGAAGGGCACAGGCGGAACGCCTACTTGCCTATTGCGCCCTGTTCGGCAAACTGCTCGCCGACGATCCTGAAGAAATCCTCCATTTCCAGCGGTTTCATCAGGAACGGTGCGTTCCGGACCGCCTGATCCCCCTGGTCCAGGACCTCTGCTGCCGAATAGCCCGAGATGAAAATCAACTTGATCCGCCTGTCCAGCGTCAAGGCGTAATTAGCCAGTTCGATTCCCGTCATGTCGCCGGGCAGCATCACACGTTTTTCATGCCTGCCCGTTCCGACCGAATTACGCAGCCGCGCTCTGCCGTGCCCGCGCGTCTTCCTTGATCATGTCCGCGCCCTTCTCCGCGATCATGATGGTCGGCGCGTTGGTATTGGTCGAGGTCACGGACGGCATCACGGAAGCATCGATAACCCGCAGCCCCTCCATGCCGTGCACCCGCAGCCGGTCATCGACGACGGACATCGGGTCCGGCCCCATGCGGCAGGAACAGCTGGCGTGGAATACCGTGGTACCGGCCTCGCGCGCGAAATGCAGGAATTCGTCGTCGCTCTGCACGTCCGGACCGGGCACGGTTTCCGCGACGACATAGCGTTTCAGCGCCGGGGCGTTGAACCACTCCCGCACCAGTCGCAGCCCGGCGACCATACTGCGCTGGTCCCGGTCCTCGGCCAGGTAGTTCGGGTTGATCGACGGCTGGTCGCGCGGGTCCTTGCTCCGCGCCAGGACATGGCCGCGGCTTTCCGGCCGCATCTGCCAGATGCCCGAGGTCATGCCGGGCTTGGTGTCCAGCTTGCGGGTCGGCCCGGGGGCGAAACTGCCCGACGAGAACAGCGCCTGCATGTCGGGTGTCGCCGATTCCGGCAGCACCTTCACCGAGGCGGCCAGCAGCGAGGCGGCATAGGTCAGCATCCCGCGCCCCTGGAAGGTGTATTTCATCAGCTCGCCGACGAAGCGGATGCCGCGCGAGCGTTCGTTCAGGGTGCCGACATCCTTCACATCCGCCACCACGCGGGTCAGGAAATGGTCCTGGAAATTCTGCCCCACCCCTTTCAGCGCGTGCTGCACCTCGATGCCCAGCCCGCCCAGATGGTCCGGGTCGCCGACGCCGGAAAGCTGCAGCAGATGCGGCGAGCCGATGGCGCCGCCCGACAGGATGACCTCCGCCGTCGCATCGGTGCGTTCCGTTGCCCCGCCGCGCGAGAATTCCACCCCGACCGCGCGCTTGCCGTCCAGGATCACCCGGTGCACCAGCGCATTGGTGACGACTTCCAGGTTCGGCCGCTTCATCGCCGGGCGCAGATAGGACCGCGCGGCGCTGGCGCGGAACCGGCCGCCCCTTGTCTGCTGCACCCAGCCGATATGATCGCCCAGGCCGTGCGGCAGGTCGTTCAGGTCGTCGCGATAGGCCCAGCCCATTTCCTTGCCGGCTTCCAGCGCGGCGACACAGAGCGCCGGCTGGTCCCGGGTTTTCGATGTGAACAGCGGGCCGCCCTTGGAATGCACCGCGTCGGCTTCGCCTTCCCAGTTCTCGGCCTTGCGGAAATACGGGAATACCTCGTCCCCCGACCAGCCGCGATTGCCGAGCTGGGACCAGTGGTCGTAATCCTCCGGCTGGGAGCGGATATAGATCATGCCGTTGATCGAGCTGGACCCGCCCAGCACCCGGCCGCGCGGATAATTGATCTCACGCCCGTTCAACCCGGAATCCTTGTCCGCCTTGAACCCCCAGGTGATGGTGGGGTGTTCCAGCAGCTTGATGTAACCGGCCGGGATATGGATATACGGGTTCGTATCGCGGCCCCCCGCCTCCAGCACGATAACCCGGACATTCGGGTCTTCCGTCAGCCGGTTCGCGAGCGTGCAACCGGCGGAACCGGCTCCCACGATGACATAATCCGCTTGCATGGTAATTTCCCTCCCAGTGGTAACCTTTGGCTGCAGAATGGCGAAGCAACAGGGGGCGTGCAAGAGAGGAAGCGGCAACCGGGATCGATCTCAGCCTTCACCAGACGAGCACCTGCAGCCGAACCGCGCTGTTGCCGCACGACCCGAACCGCGATAATGATCGGCGGTAGCCCGTAGATGATGGCACAGGTACAGCATGGCCTGCCGAGAGGCCGATGGCGAGGCGATAACGACGAAATGCCGGATTCGAACAAGTGCTCTGTGACTAGGCTTCCAGCCTGGTGTTTCGCCATTCTGGCGGTCTTTACCGTTTCGGCCTGTGCGCCGGTTCCGCCAATGGACCAAAGCCCCGAAACGCCGGAGCGTCCCGCCGGGCCGGAAACGGCAGCACCTCCCAAAGCGCCGGCACACTGCGGTACAGAACAGGGCACGGCGTCGTGGTATGGCGAAGCACATCAGGGGCGGCCTACCGCCAGTGGCGAACCCTACGATATGCATGGCATGACAGCGGCCCATCGAACCCTATCGTTCGGTACCAGGATCCAGGTGACGAATGACAATAACGGCCGCTCGGTCGAACTGACAGTGACGGATCGGGGGCCTTTTATCGAGGGTCGGATCCTCGACGTGACCTACCGCGCGGCGCAGGAACTGGATTTCGTGGCGGACGGGCTGGCCAGGATCCAGCTCGAAGTGCTTGGTCCCTGTTGACGGTAGGGCGTGCCGGCACGCCGGCATCGGTTTTCAATCCGTTTCGCCGACCAGCCGGGCAAGCCCCTGCGCGAGCGCGCCGTTGGCGTCGGCCAGTTCCTCAACGATAGTGAAATGATTCATCCCTTCGAGAGTCACGAATTCTACCGGCTTTTCCTGCTGCTGCAGCGCCGACGCGAATATGGCCGACTGCTTCTGTAATGCCGGCAGTTCCAGGCTGCCGACATGGATACGGTAGGATACGTCGGTCGGTGGAATGTTCGTCAGCGGGCTGAGGGTCGAGATCTCGGTATCGTCCAATGCGACCTTGTCGTTAATATAGGTCTCGGCAATCGGTGCCAGATCGAAGATGCCGCTGATTGAAAAGACCCCCCGGACCCGGGGGTGACCGGCTGAGACCGCGGCAAGATGCCCCCCGGCTGACCAGCCACCGACATAGATGCGCGCCGGATCAAACCCGAGTCTGTCCGCGTTTGCGCACAGATAGTCCAGTGCCGAGGCGACCTCACCAACAATCTCGGTCAGGCTTGCCTCTGGCGCCAGCGTGTACCCGGTGACGGCAACGGCAATGCCATGCGCCTGCGGCCCACCGGCAATAAAGGAAAAGGTTTCCTTGCTGTTGCGCTGCCAGTAACCCCCGTGAATGAAGACAAAAAGCGGCGCATTCTGTCGCTCGGACGGAAAATAATCGATCCTGTTTCGCGGTGCCGGCCCGTATGCCAAATCCAGGATCGCCCCGGGCCTGGCGCGGGCCGCGGCACTGCGGTTTTCCCAGTCCGCGACGCGGCTGACGCTGTCCTTGACCGCTTCTGTATTGTTATACGCGGCGTCCCGCGCTGCCTGTTCGGTATCTGTTGTCATCGTTGCATCCGATGTTCCTGTGCTCCGGGACATATTATTCCGCCGCAACGGCAGCCGCCGGCCGGGTTGGCGAGACATTGCTGCTGAGTTTCTGCGTGATGGTTCGTCGTACCGTATTGAAGGCTTCGGAAGACACATCGCGCGGTCGGGGCAGATCTATCTGCATATCGCTGTCGATCCGGCCGGGCCCCGCGGTCATGACCACCACCCGGTCCGCCAGAACGACAGCTTCTTCCACCGAATGGGTTACGAAAATCACCGTCAGGTTTGTCTGTTTCCAGATATCGAGCAGTTCTTCCTGCAGCTTCTCGCGGGTCAGCGCATCCAGCGCGCCAAAGGGTTCGTCCATCAGCAGCAGGTCGGTGTCGTTGGCCAGCACCCGGGCAATCGCCACACGCTGCTTCATGCCGCCGGACAGCTGGTTGGGGTAATGCCTGGCGAAGGCTGTCAGCCCGACCATTTCGGTGAACTTGTCGGCGATGCGTTTGACCTCCGAAGAACCCAGCCCGCGATGGCGGGGGCCGAAGGCGATGTTTTCGTAGACGGTCAGCCAGGGAAACAGGGCATAATCCTGGAACACGATCCCGCGTTCCGGGCCGGGCGCCGCGATCGGCTGACCATACAGCGACAGCGCGCCCCGTGTTGCGGTTTCGAACCCGGCGATGAGCCGCAGCAGGGTCGACTTGCCGCAGCCGGATGCGCCCAGCAGGCAGACAAATTCGCCTTTCTCGATATCGAGGTTGATTCCGCTCAGCGCCCTGAAACTGCCACTGTCGGATTCGAAGGTCTTCTCGACCGCACTGGCGCGCAGGATCGGCGCGGCGCCGGGCAGACGGTTGGGTTTCCTAAGAGACATGATGCTGCGGACTCCAGCGCAAGAGGCGGTTGTTGAGCAGGACGATCAGCCGGTCGGTGAGATACCCGGTCAGCCCGATCATGACCATGCCGGTGATGACAAGGTCGGTTCGGGACAGGGTCCGGCCATCCATGATGACCGCGCCCAGCCCTTCGGGGACGCCTGTCATTTCACCGACGACGATGAGGATCCAGGCGAAGCCCTGGCCGAGCCTGAGCCCGTTGAAAATACTGGGTATCGCCGCCGGCAGGACGACGGAGCGGAAGACCTGCGAGCCCCGGCAGCCCAGCATCGATGCGGCCTCGAACAGTTTCGGGTCGACCGATTTCACCCCGAACACGGTGTTCAGCAGGATCGGGTAGAAGGCCCCGAGGAAAACCAGGAAAATCGCCGAGCGCGGACCCAGGCCGAAGAAGATCATCGATAGCGGCAGCCAGGCGGTCACCGGCACCGGGCGCAAAAGGGACAGCATCGGGTCGAGCATTTCCCGCAACAGGGTGTAGCGGCCGATCAGGATGCCCAGCGGCACGGCGGTAATGACGGCGAGCAGGAACCCGCCATAGACCCGCTGCAGCGAGACCCACAGATGGATCGGCAGGCTGGCGCTGAACGCGTCGTCATAAATGCCCCCGAACGCGAAGTCCCACATCATGATGACCACGTCGGTGGGCGGCGGGATCAGCCGTGTGCCGGTCCAGTGCACCAGGAACGACCAGAGGGCGATCATGAAGACCGGCGCGATCAGGGCCAGCCCGATCTTGCGGAGGCGCTTCAGGAAAGCGGCGTTGCGCGGGACGAGCCCCGGGGAGGATATCCCCGGGGTCACCAATCCCTGAGTGTCGGCGGAATTGGTCATCTTCTGTCTCACATGCCTTCAAGCGTTTTGACGATCGTCGGGTTGATGAACGTCGCGTAGTCAGGAAGCTGGCGAATCTGCTTCTTGTCGAGCATCTGCGTGCCGTAATACTGGGCCTGCGTCAGGAACAACTCGTCGATTTTCCAGGTCAGTTCCACGTTCGGCGCGGCCTTTTCGATCGACGGCTTTTGCTGGCCGAGCTTCTGCATGGCAATGGCGACGAATTCATCGCGATGGCTCATCGCGTATTCACTCGCCTGCTTGTGGATTTTCAGCATCATCGCCAGCAGTTCCGGTTCGTTGTCGATCTTGTCCTGGCTGGTGGTCAGGACCATGTTCAGCGACCCGGTCGGCGTGGAATAGGGATATTCCACGATCTTGCCGACGCCCCTGGCGAGGCTGATGCCGGGGCCCGGTTCAGCGCCGACATAGGCGTCGATATCGCC
>CAXBEC010000162.1:0-6956 GCA_963974145.1 uncultured Alphaproteobacteria bacterium
GTCACCATCACGCCGGATGGCAGTCCGGTCGCCAATTATGCTTTCGACGTGACCCCGGCGCGGCTGGTCAGCGGGCTGATCACCGAACGCGGCATTGCCGCCGCCAGTCACGCGGGATTGAAAGCGCTGTTTCCCGAACAGGAGTAGAATACCCAAGATGAAAAGTCTGTGGTCCGACGATGACGCCGAAGGCTTCGTAACACGCTATGCCCGGCAGGGCGAAAACCGCGACACCGCGCTGCGGGTCTATACGACGCGGCTGCTGGGCGGCGACCCCAAACTGGTACTGCATGGCGGCGGCAATACCTCCGTCAAGACCACGGCGACCGACCTGCTGGGCGACGAGGTGGCGGTGCTGCGGGTCAAGGGCAGCGGTTGGGACATGGGTGATATCGAACCGGCGGGCCTGCCGGCGGTGCGCCTCGAACCGCTGCGCCGGCTGCAGGCGCTGAACGCGCTCAGCGATGAGGACATGGTAAATTTCCAGCGTGGCAATCTGCTGGATTCCACATCGCCGAATCCGTCGGTAGAAACCCTGCTGCATGCCTTCCTGCCGCATAAATTTATCGACCACACCCATTCCACGGCGGTGCTCAGCCTGACGGACCAGCCGGATGGCGAGGATATCTGCCGCGATGTCTATGGCGAGCGCATGGGTTATGTACCCTACATCATGCCGGGTTTCGCGCTGGCGAAGGCGGCAGCCGAAGTCCATGCCGACGCGCCGGATGTGCAGGGACTGATCCTGCACAAGCACGGCATCTTCACGTTCGGCGATACCGCGCAGGAAGCCTATGAGCGGATGATCGATGCGGTGACCTTGGCCGAAATACGCCTGCAGAAAAACCGCAGGCCAGTCTTTGCCTCGGCGCGGCTGCCGGATGAGATTGCCCCGGTTGCCGAAGTCGCACCGATCCTGCGCGGGCTGCTCGCCGATGACCTGGGCGCTGACGGCTGGCGGCGGATGGTGCTGGAATTCCGGACCGGACCGGAAATCCTGAATTATGTCAACGGTTCGGAAATCCGGCGCTACAGCCAGACCGGCGTGGTGACACCGGACCACAATATCCGGACCAAGAATTATCCACTGCTGCTGAATGCACCGGAACGCGACGGGCTGAATTCGTTTCGCGAATCCGCGACGGCCGCGCTGGACGCCTATCAGGAGGATTACCGGTCCTATTTCGAACGCCATAACCCGCGCCAGAAATCGCCAAAGACGATGTTGGACCCGTTTCCGCGCGTCGCGCTGGTGCCGGGGCTGGGGCTGTTCGGTATTGGTGCGGATCCGAAGGCGGCTGCCATCGCCGCCGATATCGCGGAAAACACCGTGCAGACCATCACCGATGCCGAAGCTATCGGCCGTTACGAATGCGTGCCCGAAGACGACATGTTCGATATCGAATACTGGTCGCTGGAACAGGCCAAGCTGGGCAAGGGCGCGGAAAAGCCCCTGGCGCGGCAGGTTGTCGCCGTGACGGGCGCCGGTGGCGGTATCGGTTCGGCGATCGTTGCGGCGTTTGCCCGGGAAGGAGCTTCGGTCGTCGCACTCGACCTGGATATCGCGGCGGCGGCGCGGGCGGTGGAATCCGCCGGCGGGCTCGCGCTGGCCTGCGATGTAACGGAGCGCAGTTCGGTCGCGGCGGCATTCGAAGCGATCTGCGAAGCATTCGGCGGCGTCGATATCGTGGTGTCAAACGCGGGTGCGGCCTGGTCGGGGAAAATCGGCGAAGTGTCGGACGCTGTGTTGCGGCAATCCTTCGAGCTGAATTTCTATGGCCACCAGACCGTTGCGCAGGCGGCGGTGCGGGTGATGAAGGCGCAGGGAACCGGCGGTGCGCTGCTGTTCAATGCGTCCAAGCAGGCGGTCAACCCGGGCCCGGATTTCGGACCCTACGGCTTGCCGAAATCGGCGGCGCTGTCTCTGATGCGGCAATATGCGCTCGATTACGGTGCAGCAGGAATTCGCGCGAATGCGGTCAATGCCGACCGCATCCGCAGCGGCTTGCTGGACGATGCGATGATTGCTGCGCGGGCTGCGGCGCGCGGCGTTACCGAAGCCGCCTATATGGGCGGCAACCTATTGAACCGGGAAGTCCGCGCCGGCGACGTTGCCGATGCCTTCGTCTATCTGGCCCGGGCAAGCCGGACAACGGCCGCCATTATAACGGTGGACGGTGGCAATATTGCCGCGGCGCTGCGCTAGGGAATCGGAAGAACTGGGAATCGCGGGGGCCCGCCCCCATATACCCGAAGGAAAATTTGGTGAAACGGGTGCCAAAAACTCGAAAGGACTGTAAGTTGAAGCAACTGGTTCTATGGATCGCTACTGCAATTGGAATTGTGTCCCTGGCGGGAGTCGCCGCGGCGCAGGATAAGGAAAACATGCTGTATCTCGAATTGAAGGACGGCCGCGTCGTCATTGAAACCCTGCCGGATCTGGCGCCCAATCATGTCGCGCGTATAAAGGAACTGGCGCGCGAGAAATTCTATGACGGCATCGTCTTCCATCGGGTCATCGAAGGCTTCATGGCGCAGGGCGGCGATCCGACCGGGACCGGTACCAGCGGCTCCGGAACGAAGATCGCGGCGGAATTCAGCGCGGAACCGCATGTGCGCGGCATCTGCTCGATGGCGCGGTCTTCCGACCCGAACAGTGCGGACAGCCAGTTCTTTATTGTTCTGGATGACGCCACCTTTCTCGACAAGCAATACACGGTCTGGGGCCGGGTGATTGAAGGCATGGAATTTGTCGACAATATCAAAAAGGGTGACCCCCGCTCGGGCGCCATGGACAATCCGGACAAGATTATCAGCCTGCGGGTTGCCGCTGACGTCGATTAGGCCTGGCGTTAACTATTGGATAACGGTCTTCGGTTAGAATGACGTCGAACGCATACATAAAAAGGTCGGAATGTCATGGCGGCGGAAATTGCGCTGAGCGCACAATTATCAAGCGGGTATCAGGCCGGGTTGCAGGCGCTGAAATCAGCGGCGCAATCGGAAGCAGCCATTGTCGATCTCGTGACAAAGGCGGCAAGCCAGGGTGGCGGCAAGCTTTCGACGCCGGCGACCGACCCCAGCCGCGCCGTCGATATCATCGTCTGACGCCACATTCTTTCCGGGCATCGTTGCCAACGGCCATGGGGTTTCCTGTGGCCGGTTTTCCTGTTGAAGGATCACTGGAACGATGAGCGGACTCGGCCCCCATTCCCGTATTTTTGTCGCCGGCCACCGCGGTCTGGTGGGGTCCGCCATCGCCCGGGCGCTGGTCCGCGACGGCTGCGAAAACCTGATCACCCGGACCCGCGCGGAACTCGACCTGTGCGACCGCGCGGCGGTGGACCGGTTTTTCGCTGATGAAAAGCCGGAATACGTTTTCATTGCCGCGGCCAAGGTCGGCGGCATTCATGCCAATAACACGCAGCCGGCGCAGTTCATCTATGAAAACCTGGCGATCCAGACCAATCTGATCGATGCGGCCTGGAAGAACGGCGTAACGAAGCTGCTGTTCCTCGGTTCGTCCTGCATCTATCCGAAACACGCGCCGCAGCCGATCCGCGAGGAATATCTGCTGACCGGCGAACTGGAACCGACCAACGAATCCTATGCCATTGCCAAGATTGCCGGGTTGAAGATGTGCGCGGCCTATCGTCGGCAATACGGCTTCAACGCCATCTCGCTGATGCCGACGAATATCTATGGCCCCGGCGATAATTTCGACCTGGAAACCAGCCATGTCATCCCGGCCCTGATCCGCAAGGCGCATGAAGCGAAAGTGACGGGAGCGGCGGAAATGCCGGTCTGGGGCACGGGAACGCCGAAGCGCGAATTCCTGCATGTGGATGACCTTGCCGAAGCATCGGTGTTCTGCATGCGCCATTACGAGGATTCCATCGCGCTGAATGTCGGCGTCGGTGAGGATGTGACGATCCGAGAACTGGTCGAAACCGTGTGCGATGCCGTGGGGTTCCATGGCGAACTGGTCTTCGATACGTCGAAGCCGGACGGCACGCCGCGCAAATGGCTTGATGTCGGACGATTGCAGTCGCTGGGCTGGAAAGCGCGCATTGGTCTGCGCGAGGGGCTGGCGGAAACCTATCACTGGTATATCAGCCAGGGTGGCGCACTGGCCGCTGAATAACGCAGGTTACGGGGAGATAGGACACCGTGCCGTCAGATGAAATTCTCATCGCACCGGAATGGGAAGCCGATAGCGAGCGGGTTCAGGCACTGAGTGACTGGCTGGTGCAACAGGGGCTGCGCGGCTCGCCGCTGGAGAATGTCCTGGAAGGATTCTGCGAAGGGTTGTGCGGTCTCGGCATACCGCTGTGGCGTTGCCATATTTCCATGCGCACGCTGCATCCCAGCTTCACGTCGGTATCGTTCCGCTGGCGCGTCGGCGAGGGGGTTTTGCGCGAAGGCATCGCCTACTCGCTGCTGGCGACCGATGACTGGATCAAAAGCCCTTTCTATCACATGCTGGAAACCGACAGCTACACGCTGCGGCGGTTGCTCGAAGGCGCTAATGCCGCGGTCGATTTTCCGGTCCTTGAAACTTTCCGCAATCAGGGCGCGACAGATTATGTCGCCCGTATCCTGCCCTTCGGCGATGAAGGGGTCATTGACGGTCGGACGGGGCTGGCGCTCTCCTGGGCGACAACCCGGGCAGGCGGTTTCTGCGACGCGGAAATCGCGGTCATGGATCGTCTGCTGGCGCGCCTCGCGCTGACCATGAAGACGATCCTCGGTACCGAGATCACCCGCAACGTCGCGGATACCTATATCGGCCGCGACGCCGGAACGCGCATCCTGCGCGGGGAAATCCACCGCGGCGTTGTCGACGTCATCCATGCCGTGGTCTTCTTTGCCGACCTGCGCGGGTTCACGGCACTGACCGATAGCCTGCCGCGCGACGAACTGGTGCCGATGCTTGACGACTACCTCGATTGCATGGCCGGCCCCATCGTCTCCCATGGCGGAGAAATCCTGAAATACCTTGGAGACGGGTTGCTGGCGACCTTCGATCTTTCCGCGACGGGGCGGGACTCGATCTGTCGCGTGTCGCTGGATGCCGCCGTCGAAGCGTTGAAGGGGACCGAGGCGTTGAACGCGTCCCGGCGCGCGGAAGGCAAACCGACGACGCAACTCGATATCGCCCTGCATCTGGGCGACGTGCTTTACGGTAATGTCGGGGCCAGGGACCGGCTCGACTTTACCGTCATTGGCCCTGCGGTAAACGAAGCGAGCCGGATCGAGAGCCTGTGTGATTCCCTTGACCGGCACCTTCTGGTCTCCGAAAGTTTCGCGCGTGCGGCGACGCTGTGTACGGCGCGACTTGTTTCCGTCGGGCGGCATCACCTGCGCGGAATCGACCGGGAGCAGGAAATCTTCTCGCTCAATCTGCCGGAAGCGTTAGCATAAGAGCCGGGATGTCCCCGCAAGAAACAGGCTGGAGTATCGTATTGTGAGTATTGCCAATCCCTATCTCATGTTCCTTGGTGACGCGCCGGATCAGCTCGCGGCGAAGACGGCCGACGGTGTCGCCAAATGGCGTCCCGACTGGTGCGTGGGCCAGCTTCGGCTGGAAGGCTGCAAGGCGGATATCGGCCTGACCGACATGACGCTGGAACAAGGCGTCGCCGCCGGAGCAAAGACCCTGATCGTCGGCGTGGCCAACCAGGGCGGGTTCCTGCCGGATAATTGGGTGGCGACGCTGGAGCGCGCGCTCGACCTCGGCATGGATATCGCCAGCGGGCTGCATATGCGCCTGACCGATCTGCCGGGTCTGGGCGAGAAAGCCTCGAAGCTGGGCCGCCAGCTGTATGATGCGCGCCATGCGACCCGCGAATTCAGCGTCGGCAAGGGCAAGAAACGAACCGGAAAACGGTTGCTGACTGTTGGCACCGATGTGTCTGTCGGCAAGATGTTCACCTCGCTCGCCATCGAAAAGGAAATGCGGGCGCGCGACATGAAGGCGGATTTCCGCGCCACCGGACAGACCGGTATCTTCATCGCCGGATCGGGCGTGTCGGTCGATGCGGTCGTCGCCGATTTCATTTCCGGTGCCGCAGAATGGCTGTCACCGGATAACGACGCGGATCACTGGGACATCGTGGAAGGGCAGGGCTCGCTGTTCCATGCTTCCTATGCCGGGGTGACGCTGGGTCTGCTGCATGGTTCTCAGCCGGATGTTGTCGTGCTGTGCCATGAACCCACAAGGCCGCATATGCGCGGTACGCCGCAGATTCCGATGCCGGACCTGCAGGTGGTGATTGACGCCAATATTGCTGCCGGCCGGCTGACCAATCCGGACATCCGCTGCACCGGTGTTTCGATGAATACCTCGGGAATGCCGGTCGATGCGGCTGATGCGCTGCTGCGTGAAACCGAGGCAAGGCTCGGCCTGCCCTGTGTCGACGCGTTCCGGCAGGGCGCCGGGCGGCTTGTCGATGCGCTGGGCTGAACGATGCGCAATTTGACAATTCGCCATGAATCCTGGCCGCTGGCCAAGGCGCTGACTATTTCCCGCGGCAGCCGCGCCAGTGCGGAAGTCGTCGTTGTGGAAATCGCCGACGGCGACATCACAGGGCGTGGTGAATGCATGCCTTATGCGCATTACGGTGAGTCGGTCGAAAGCGTCATCGCGGAAATCGAGGCCGTGCGGGAGTACCTTGAAGGCGACCTGAACCTCATGACCCTGCAGGTTGCGATGGCGCCGGGGGCGGCCCGCAACGCGGTCGACTGTGCCCTTTGGGACCTGACGGCGAAACAGGCGGGCAAGCCGGCCTGGGCGCTGGCTGGCCTGGAGGCGCCGCAGCCGCTCGTGACTGCGTATACGCTGGGGGTGGATACACCCGAAGCCATGGCCGCGGCGGCGCGGGAGATCGCCTGGCGGCCGCTGATCAAACTGAAGGTCACCGGCGAAGGCGATATAGACAGGATCGCGGCGGTGC
>CAXBEC010000163.1:0-6912 GCA_963974145.1 uncultured Alphaproteobacteria bacterium
GTCGCCCGCTGTGACGCGCGCCCGGACGGAAAGGACCGTCTCGCTGGTGGCGGTTACGAAGCCCGGCGCACCCGTCAGCGCGGAGGCCCAGACCCGCCCGTCTTCATCGACGCTGCCGGCGAAAAAGATCGGCAGCTGTGCATGGAATTCCCGGTGCTGCTCCGACATGGCCTCGCGGAGCATGCGGCGGCCCGGTTCCAGCATCTTGTCCTCGATACCCAGACGCGCCTGAATTTCCCGTTCTCCCCGGTGAAAGGGCGATGTGATGTCGGCCATGGTGATTGAAACCCTCGGGATACGCCAAAAAACGACGCCCGGAAGCGACGGCTGCCGCCGCAGCCATATGTTGCGGTTCCCCACAGGATACGTCATCCACGGGTGCTCCGTACAGCCTTCCAAACACCTGTTTCGGAGCCGGAACAAACCGGTTCGGACCAATTTTGCCCGGCAGGAATTACCGGTCCGGCAGAATTTGCCGGGTCATTTATGTCCCCGATACGCGCCCGCGCGACGATGCCTCGTCAAAACCCCTGTAATCCGCCGGTTTGCCGGGGCATGAAAATTGCTGGTGTAGCGACAACGATTCAATGCGCAATCGGATATAGTGTCGGGGTTTGTTAACGAAATCACGCTATACCGGTCGGAACCGGACGGAGTCGGATGGGCCTTTTATTCAATAACTCGATCCAGGAACTGAACTCATCGTTGTTTTCGACGATCGGGCAGGCCGCGTCCGCGCGGACGGTTCAGGTGGCGCTGGCAGGACGGAACAGCGGTCCCAGCGGGCCGGTGGAATCCCGTGACCAGGCGGCGCTCGAAGCGCGGGCTCGGGAATCGGTTCGGGTTGTCGAGGGTTTTACCAAACTGACGATCAAACAGAAACGCGCGGTCAAGACGCTGGAAAAAACGACCGAGCGACTGGGCGAAATGAAGGCGCTGCTGCTGGAAGCCCGCGAGCTGATCATCAAGGCGCAGAACACCGAAACGACAACGGAAACCAAGCGCGAATTCGCCAAGAAATTTGACCAGCTGATCGGTAAGTTCAACCTGCGTGCCAAGGGCGCCGGACATCTCGGTACGAACCTGATCGGATCCAGCATCCGGGATATTTTCGACGCCAACGATCTCGAAGTCCCGAACAGGCCGAAGTCACTCGCCACCACGACATATCAGGGCAATTTCCTGGGCGCCGACTACGTGGTCACCGATAACGGCGGCGACGTCTTTTTGCCGAATATCTTCGGGTCGACACTCATCCAGTTTCCGCCGCCGGATACCAATGACACCGGTACCCTGTTGCAGAATTCCGATACCGTATCCTTTGACAGCACGACAGGCGCGGTATCGATCACCCGCGAGGGCGAGGGCACGCCGATTCTTGAGGGAACGCTGGAACGCAAGGGCGTCGGCGTGCTGCATTCCTATTTTTATGGCAGTTTCGAGGACGAAACCCTGCGTGACACCGCTCTGGAAGACGTCACGAAGGCGCTGTCGAGTCTGCGTTTCAATATCACCATGTTCGAGTCGCAGCAGACCCGGGCCGAGGTTGCGCTGAAATTCAGTGAAGGCCAGATCGAGGAAAACAGGGGCGTTGCCGCCCGCATTGAAGCGGAAAAATTTGCCAACGAACGGCGTTTCTCGCTTGAAGAACAAAAACGCCAGGTCCTGTTCGAACAGTCACTGACCAATTCGCTGAATTATGGCACCCAGGGTCTGGCGGGAATTCTGCAGAAATCCCTGCTGGATTTCGAAATCTGATATTCAGGCCTGACCCGGGATCAGGACAGGCGCGCCTCGATCGCGTCCCAGATATCCGCTTCCAGACAGACATTATTGAAACGGTTGACCTCCTGCAGGCCTGTCGGGGAGGTGACGTTGATTTCCGTCAGATAGTCCCCGATGACGTCGATCCCGACGAAGATCAGCCCGTATTCCTTCAATGTCGGACCGATCGCTTCGCAGATTTCCTCTTCCCGCCGGGTCAGCGTGGTCGGTGCCGGTTTGCCGCCGACATGCATGTTGGACCGCGCTTCCCCTTCCGGCGGAATGCGGTTGGTCGCGCCCATCGCCTTGCCGTCGACCAGGATGATCCGTTTGTCGCCGGCGCGGACTTCCGGCAGGTAGCGCTGGACGATGATCGGTTCGCGGTAGATGCCGGTAAACATTTCCAGCAGTGATGCCAGGTTTTCGTCACCCGGCGTGATATGGAACACGCCGGCGCCGCCATTGCCGTATAGCGGCTTGACGATGATGTCCTTGTGTTCGGCGCGGAACTCCAGAATGTCCTCGCGGCTGGAGGTGATCAGTGTCGGCGGCATCAGGTCCGGGAAGCGGGTCACGAAAATCTTTTCCGGCGCGTTGCGGACATGGGCCGGATCATTCACGACCAGTGTCTTGGGATGAATATGTTCCAGCAGGTGCGTGGCGGTGATATAGGCCATGTCGAAGGGTGGATCCTGGCGCATCAGGATGACGTCCATTGTCGACAGGTCCAGCAACACGCGCGGGCCGGCCTCGAAATGATTGCCGTTTTCCCGGCGCAGGCTCAATCGTTGTCCGCGCGCCGTTACCTTGCCGTCGCGGAAGGTCAGGGCGCTGGGCAGGTAATAGTACAATTCATGCCCGCGCTTCTGCGCCTCGAGCCCCAGCACGAAGCTGCTGTCCCCGTTGATATCAATATTTTCGACCGGGTCCATCTGTATGGCGACGGATAGGCTCATCTTCGGCTCCCTGTTTTAACCCGTAATGGTCATGCGCGCCCGTCTGGCACGGTGCGGTCGGCGCGCATCATAGCGATGCCGCCCGCCGCCGCACAGCCCGTCAGTTCAACCGCTCGCGGATCTGTTGCAGCAGTGTCGCGGCTTCGAGCCGGGCAGCCTGACCGACATCGAAGGTCAGGAATGTTTCAATGGCGTTGATGGCTGCCTGGAACCGGCTGGTTTTGGCGTTCAGCAGGCCGGATTCCCGCCACAGTGTCGGTTCGCCGGGGGCCAGAAGCAGCATGCTGTCGACGATGGCGCTGGCACCTGCCGCGTCATTATTCTGGATCATCCGCAGCTTTATATTGTTCTGCAACCTGATCAGGATGTCACGGTCGGACACCGTTGCGTAATGTTCGGGCAACAGCTCGGCGTCACTGCCGGTCATGGTCTTCAGCATGTCGCGAAGGTTATGCGGCTCCAGTGGCGTGCCGCCGTGGAACGGGTCGATCACCAGTCTTGCGTTGCCGCCGTCCAGCCGCAGCAGGAAATGGCCGGGAAAGGCCAGGCCCGTCATTGACCAGCCCTGTGCCCGCGCGACGTGTATGTAAAGGATACCCAGCGCGACCGGCAGGCCCTTGCGCCGGTCGATGACCCGCATCAGGTTCGCGTTCTGCAGGTCGTCGTAATTGAGTTCATCGCCCGAATAGCCGTACTGGCCGACCAGTGTCGTATTCATTGCATCCAGCCGCTCCGACAGGCTTTCGGTGCCGCCCGCCGCACGGGCCACATCGGACGCCAGCGCTGCAAGGTGCTGGTGATACCGCTCCGTGGCGACACGCGGCCGGTCGAACGACGCCAGCGCCAGCGCCGCCCCGGCAATGTCGACTGGCTCGTTGGCGGACGCCCCGACATGGCGCAGGATCCGTTCCGCTGCCTCCCGTTCCATCCGCCGGCTACCCTATTGTTTCCGGCGACTTGATCCGGACGTGGCTGATGATCCGGCGGACATATTTTACGACCCTTGCATGGTCCTGAACCCGCGTAAGCTCTTCTTCGCTTTGCGCGATGCCCATCAGATAAACGGTTCCGTTGACTGTATCCACAGCATAGTTGATCGCCCGCACCTTGCCGTCAAAGGTCAGCCGAAGGCGCAGTTGTGCCGTGACCCAGACGTCCCGCGCGATATCCAGAATGTCGCTGCTGTCGGTAATCTGGATTTCATTGATGACGGTTTTCACGCCCTCGACCTGCCAGGCGTGCCGGACGGCGTTTACCCGGTCGGTGATTTTAGGGACTGTGCCGGTCAACAGCACTTCGCCCTGGTGCACCTCGATACTGACGTCCCTCAGATTGACGTCATGTTCGATAAATGCCGCGGCGATCTTTCCATTGATAAGCGTGTCCTCGATGGCGCCGCCGAGACCGCGCTCCTGCATTGCGGCCGTGCCGACGGTCGCGCCCGCGCCAACGGCCAGGCTGACGCATCCGGACAGGGTCAGGCCCAGAACGACGATGCCGGCCATCCGGAAGAACCCGTTCATGTCTTTACACTTCCTCATGTGTCTCTATCTACTTTAACCGTTATCCGCACGCCAAGCGCCAATCACATGTTTCGGCAACCGCCAGGGTGCGACGGCGATGACGTCGAAGCGAATATCCAGTGCGGCCAGATCGGCGCGCCCGGCGATCAGCCATTCCGCGGCGCGCACCAGCCGGAGGCGCTGGCGTGGCGAAACCGACTCAAGCGCGTCAGACACGGCCTGCCGCGCCTTTACTTCGATGATTGCTAGGGTTCGACCGCGCCGCGCAATGATGTCAATTTCGCCGACCGGGGTGCGTCGCCGCCGGTCGATGATTCTGTATCCGCGCAGGATCAGCCATGCCATGCACAGTGTTTCGGCGATATGCCCGCGACGCCATGCCTCGCGGCGGCGCGCCAGTGTCATTTGTCCGGATCCAGCGCGAGCGCCCGGGCGTAAACTTCCCGTCGCGGCGTGCCGGTCGCTTCGGCAACGCTCGCCGCCGCGTCACGCAGGCTCATGTCCTGCATGGCCCGCCGCAGCATCGCGTCAAGGTCCGGTGCATTTTCCGCGGCTTCCGCTCCCGGCGGGCCGACGACAATGACGGCCTCGCCGGGGGGTGGATCGCTGGATTCGTAGTATTGGATCAGGTCGTCCAGCGACCCGCGGCGAATCTCCTCATACCGCTTTGTCAGTTCGCGCGCGATGGCGGCCTGGCGTGGCCCCAGCACGATGCGCATGTCCCGCAGCGCTGCGGCGAACCGCCGGGGCGACTCGAAAAAAACGAGCGTCGCGACTACGGGGGCAAGTGGCTGCAGTGCGGTCTGCCGCTGCCCGCTGCGGGGCGGCAGAAACCCTGCAAACAGGAACCGGTCGGTCGGCAGTCCTGCGGATGCGAGTGCGGTCAGCGTTGCGCTGGCGCCGGGAATGGCCGTGACGGTCACACCGGCCTCTACGGCTTCTGTTACCAATCTGTAGCCGGGATCGGAAATCAGCGGCGTGCCCGCGTCGCTGACCAGTGCAAGGCGGGCGCCTTCTTTCAGTTTCTGAATCAGCTTTGGCCGTATTTTTGCCGCATTATGCTCGTGATATGCGGTCATCGGGCTTCGTATGTCGTAGGCGTGCAGCAATTTGGCGGTGACGCGGGTATCCTCGCAGGCAATCTGGTCCGCTGCCTTCAGGGTATCGACCGCGCGGTAGGTAATGTCGCGCAGATTGCCGATCGGTGTTGCGACAATGTACAGGCCGGGATCCAGCACAGGCGCTGGTTTACTTCCTTTCGGAGGCTCGTTAGTGTCCGCCATCATGAGTTCCCAGCTAGATCAGAAAAGCCGCATGATGCGGCGTATTTTACCGATACGCGGCGCGGCGTTTTCATGGCTTTGCGTCGCCGTCGTTGTGCTTGTTGGCGCGACCGGTTGTGTTGGCACCACCGTAAAAGAAGAACCGGAATTCCGCAAATTCGAACCGTCAACCGGGCGGGTCGAATCGGACGAATCCAAGGCGGCGGCAAAAAACCAGGAACCGGCCGACGCGCCGGCCGCTGCGGCAGAATCCGCGCCGCCGGCGCCGCTGGCAAATCCGGCACAGGAACCTCTTGCGCCGGCGGAAGTACGGGTCGCGATCCTGCTGCCGCTGACGGGGTCGAACGCCGCGCTGGGGCAGGCGATGCTCGACGCGGCGCAGCTTTCGATGTTTGAACTCGCGGATGACAGTTTCGTGTTGATGCCGTTTGATACCGGCGGCACCGATCAGGGCGCGCGCCAGGCCGCCACCACGGCGATCGAGCGCAATGCGCGGCTCATCCTCGGGCCGCTGACCGCCGGTTCGGTGCAGGCGGTCGCGCCCGTCGCCCGGGCAGCGGGAGTCCAGGTCATCGCGTTTTCCAATTCGCATGAAGTCGCCGGCGACGGCGTTTTCATCCTCGGTTTTGTGCCGCGCCAGCAGGTCGATGCCGTGGTCGGTTACGCCGCCAGCGAGGGCGCGTCCCGGTTCGCCGCGCTGGTCCCGGATGACAGTTATGGCCGGTCCGTGGTCGATGCGGTTCGCACCTCCGCCCAGGCGCGTGGTGCCGGGCTGGTCCGCGCGCGCTTTTATGACACCGGGGCGGCGGATTATACGAACCTGGTAAAGGATTTTTCCGGCTACCCCGCACGGCATGCCGCGCTTCTGGCGCAGCGCAAGGCGCTCGCGGCGAAGGGCGATGAAATTTCCCGCCAGGCCCTGCGCCGGCTGGAACGGCTGGATACGATTGGCGATGCGCCGTTCGATGCGCTGGTATTGCCGGAAAGTGGCGAACGTCTGCGCACGATGTCGGCCCTGTTGTCCTATTTCGATATTGATGTGCCGGCCGTAAAACTGTTGGGACTTCGGTCCTGGGACCTGATCCCCAACCTTGGGGCCGAACCGGCCCTGATCGGCGCCTGGTTTGCCGGGTCGCCGGTCGAAGAACGCGACCGTTTTATCGAACGGTTCAAACGCGCCTTCGGGCGCGTCCCGCCGCGGCTCGCAACACTGGCGTATGATGCAACAGCGCTGGCGGCGATTCTGGGGCAGGCGGAGGGCGGCCCGGATTATTCGGCGCAGGCCCTGATGGACCGCAACGGCTTTCTGGGGGTCGACGGTATTTTCCGGCTGAATGCGGATGGCATCGCGGAACGGGTTTTCACGATTTATGAAGTGACGCGGGA
>CAXBEC010000164.1:0-6892 GCA_963974145.1 uncultured Alphaproteobacteria bacterium
CGATCGTCGCTTTTGAAAGGTCTTCCGGCGGCGCCAGTCTTTCGCGCTGTACCGCAGCGGTTTCCGCCGTCGGGTCGCGCATCAGATATCCTTTGGGGATCATGTGCCTATCTCCTGTGAAACAATTTGAACGTCCTCATTGCGGCGATGGGCGGTCCAGCCGCCGATGATCGCCGAAAACAAACCGCCGATGCCCCCGGCGCGCACGATCAGCAGGCCGCCAGGGTGAAACTTGTCGATCATCTCGTCCGCGCGGGAGGCATCAATGCCCTCACCAACGCCGCCCGCACCCTCGATGACCTCGCGGCCGGGACGTTTCAGCGCCTGCCAGATCCCATCCTCGATTTCTTTGCGGCCCCAGCCGCCCTCCCTGAATATCGCGTAGTGATCGGGCGACAGCACCAGTATCGCATGCGACCACTGCGCCAGCTTGGGGTGGCAGACCGACCACAGCGCCAGCGCCAGCGATCGCGCAAGGCTTTCCGGGTCGCGTGATTTCTGGTCGGCGACACCCTGCACGCCGTCACCATGAAACAATGTCACCGTGGATGTACCCGGTGCATGACCCCGCGCGACATTCAGCGGCACCCAGTCCGGGTCCGATTCATCCTCGGCAAAGCAGAACGTATATTTGCCCGGGTTTCCCAGGACGGAACGGTCGATTTCCTGCGGCCGCCCGCCGCCAACATTGCGGATAATGAGCTGCAGCGCGCGGCCGATGGTGGCGTTGGCCCGATTGCCCTGCCCCAGCGCATTGCCCTGCGCATTCATGCCGATCCGCCGGGTCACGGGCCCGTTGACAATAACGACGGGGCCGGAAAACCACAGGGTCGCGAGCAGCCCGTGCATCGAGAATTCCGGTTTCAGCACCGCTTCGACGGCAGCCAGCACGACGGGGAAATATTCCGGCCGGCAGCCGGCCATCACCGCATTGATGGCGGCTTTTTCAACCGTACAGGGGATGAGGTTCGGCGGAATATCGCCGAGGATTTCATCGGGATTGCGGGTCGTTCCCTGCAGCATCCTGGCGATCCGCAGATCGGTCGGCGGAATGACCGGCAATCCGTCGGTCCAGCCGCGGTCATAGGCGACCTCCGCCGGGTCATCCATTTCGTCGACCGCGATGGCGCGCGATGCGAAATTCATATTGCCGAATTTCAGCGCCAGCCGTTCCGGCATGCCGGGTTCCACCGATTTGGAGCCACAGCCGGGCCGGAACGGCGGCAGGTCGTCACCCAGCGTCTCGATCCCGGTAACACGGATCCAGTCGGCCCGGTCCCAGCCTTCGGTCCGGGTGATTTCATTCCCGTTTTCCATCTGGATCAGCGTCGGCACGATATCGATCCGGTGCCGCCATGATTCTGCGAGCGACGTATCGTCCCGCGCGCCACCCGTCGCTTCCGGAAAGGACGGGTCATCCTGCGAATACACCGTCAGTTCGGCCACGTTCTGAAGATCGGCCAGCACCGGCGCCACCATCTGGCAGGTTTCGCAGTCCCGTTTGACGATAACAAGCAATTCCATCTGGTTTCTTACCCTGTTACCCAGTCCATCCCTGTCGGACAGCTTGACCAGTTCGCGGCCCCCCGGCAACGTCCCTCAGGCGCCTGAACCGATCAGCCTGAACCACCTGATGATGGCATGGCCTGCCGCGCCATATTTTCGCCGGGGAAAACGGTCAGCGATTCATACGATGATCGATCAGGTCATCGACCACGGCCGGTTCGGCCAGGGTCGAGGTATCGCCCAGATTGCTGAATTCGTCTTCCGCGATTTTACGCAGGATGCGTCGCATGATCTTGCCGGAACGGGTTTTCGGCAGGCCCGGCGCCCACTGGATCAGATCCGGGGACGCAATCGGGCCAATTTCCTTGCGGACCCACTGTACCAGTTCCTTACGCAGTTCCTCGCTCGGCTCGATACCCGTGTTGAGCGTCACATAGGCGTAGATGCCCTGGCCCTTGAGGTCATGCGGATAGCCCACAACCGCCGCTTCCGCGACGGACTTGTGCGCGACCAGTGCAGATTCGACTTCTGCCGTACCCATACGGTGACCGGAGACGTTGATAACGTCGTCAACGCGACCGGTGATCCAGTAATAGCCGTCGGCATCGCGGCGAACGCCGTCGCCACTGAAATACCGGCCCGGAAAAGCTGTGAAATAGGCATCGACAAACCGGTCATGGTCACCAAACAGGGTCCGCATCTGTCCGGGCCAGCTATCGGCAATGCACAGCACCCCTTCGGCTTCCCCTTCAAGAATATTGCCCTGCGCGTCAAGGACCAGCGGAACAATACCGAAGAATGGCCTTGTTGCGGAGCCCGGCTTCAGGTCAGTGGCGCCCGGCAACGGCGTAATCAGGATGCCGCCGGTTTCAGTCTGCCACCAGGTATCGACAATCGGGCAGCGCTTCTCGCCAACCACATTGTAATACCATTCCCAGGCTTCCGGATTAATCGGCTCGCCGACGGAACCCAGCAGCCGGATCGATTTGCGGCTCGTTTTCGTAACCGGATCGTTACCTTCACGCATCAGGGCGCGAATTGCGGTCGGCGCGGTGTAATAGATATTGACCTGATGCTTGTCGCAGACCTGCCAGTGACGGCTGGCATCGGGATAGTTCGGCACGCCTTCGAACATCAATGTTGTGGCGCCATTGGCAAGCGGGCCGTACAGGATGTAGCTGTGTCCGGTAACCCAGCCGACATCAGCGGTGCACCAGTAAATATCACCATCATGATAGTCGAAAACGTATTGGTGCGTCATCGACGCGTACACCATGTAACCGCCTGTCGTGTGCAGCACGCCCTTGGGTTTGCCGGTCGAGCCGGAGGTGTAGAGGATGAAAAGCGGGTCTTCCGCGTTCATGACTTCTGCGGGGCAATCTGCCGACGCGTCCTTGACGAGGTCGTGATACCAGATGTCCCGGCTGTCATCCCAGCCGGTCTTTTCACCGGTGTGGCGGATGACGACACATTTATCGACCGAGGGGCACGATTCAACTGCGGCATCCGTATTGGCTTTCAACGGAATCTTGCGCCCGGCGCGGATACCTTCATCGGCGGTGATGACAATGTTGGAATCACAGTCCTGAATGCGCCCCGCCAGGGCATCAGGTGAAAACCCGCCAAAGACCACAGAATGGATTGCGCCGATGCGCGCGCAGGCCAGCATGGCGACAGCGGCTTCCGGAATCATCGGCATATAGATGGTAATGCGATCGCCTTTCTTGGCGCCGATGGATTTCAGTCCGTTCGCGAATTTGCAGACCTGCGCATGCAGTTCCCGATAGGTCAGCTTGGCGTGATCTTTCGGGTCGTCGCCTTCCCAGATGATCGCTGTCTGGTCGCCCCGTGTCGCCAGATGCCGGTCAAGACAGTTATGGGCGGCGTTCAGTGTGCCGTCCTCGTACCATTTCACATGGATGTTTGGCGTGTCGTAGGAAACATCCTTGACCTTCGTATAGGGTTTGAACCAGTCGAGACGCTTGCCGTGTTCACCCCAGAAACCTTCCGGATCTTCGACGGAGTGCTTGTACATGGCCAGGTACTTGTCGTTGTCGACATATGCCTTTGCCGCGAATTCAGCGGGCACCGGATATAAGTGATTTTCCGACATGGTATGGACGTCCTCCCAGAACGAATTGGCATGTTTCGCACCACCTTATCGCCATGCGGTCGTACCATCCAAGTCCATTCTGGAATGTTTTTCGGGACTAAGCGGATGCGGCAACAATATTCCCGTCATGGACGGTAACCGGAAATGCCATCAGGTGATCGCCGCGGCATGGTCCGACAATGCAGCGGCCGGTTTCGATGTCGAACATGGCCCCGTGGGTCGCGCACATGATGTGGGTCTTGTCGCGATTCATGAACCGGTCGGGCGACCAGTCGAGCTGTACCCATGCATGAGGGCACGAATTGAGATATCCAAAGACCTGATCGCCTTGCCGAATGACCATGATTTCCCGTTCGCCGGCCCTGGTCTGAACCGTAAATCCCTTGCCTTCGCCGTCGGGGATATCGTCGAGGCAGCAGATCACATCGCCGGCCACGACCTAAAGCTTCGTTCCGGACATTTTCATGATCGTCTTCCATTCCGCATCTGAAACCGGACAGACGGACAACCTGGATTGTTTGATCAAAGCCATTTCCTGCAGTTCCGGTGTCGCCTTGATCTCAGCCAGCGTGACCGGTTTCTCGACCGGTTTGACCGCCTTGAAATCAACCATGCCGAACCGGCCGGACTTGTCGCTGGGATCCAAGTAATAGTCGCTGCAAACCTCGACGATGCCGACGATCTGCTTTTCCTTTACCGAGTGATAAAAGAACACCTGATCGCCGATCTTCATCGCCTTCATATTGTTGCAGGCCTGATAATTGCGCACGCCGTCCCAGTGTTCGATGCCCTTCTTGACGTGATCGTCCCACGACCAGGCGCCGGGCTCCGATTTGATCAGCCAATATGCCATCTCGGGTCTCCGCTCAGGTTTCGTTTTCCTTGGGCCAGCGATGATCGTACACATGGATCGTGTATCGCTGATACAGGCCGGCTTTCGTGAATGGCTCTTCGTCTATCCACTCTTTTGCCACTGCCGCATTGGGAAAATCGACGATAAAAATCGAACCGATCCGTGTTTCACCATCGCTGCTGAAATAGGGTCCTGCCGTAATCATGCGATGTTGCAAGGCACGCAGATAGTCCCAGTGCGCCTGTTCCAATTGCGGTCTGCGCGCCAAAGCATCCGGCGCATTGATATTGTGAATCATGAACCACATTGGAGCGGGACCCTGCTGTTTTTCTAGGCACCGTCGGCGTTTTCCGGGTGCCAGTGCCCCTTGCGCATACGCGTGACAACCACACTTTCAAACAGACCGCCGCTGTTGAACGGGTCGCCAGCGGCAAATGCCTCAGCCTGCTCGCGACCATCGACATTGACAATAAACATGCTGCCCGTGGCGGTTTCACCATCGTCAGTCTGCGTCGCGCCGGCGACAACAATGATATCGGATTGTGTTTTCAGATAGTCCTGGTGGGTCGGACGCAGCTTGAGGCGCAACGCCTTGGAGTCCGGTTTATCGACACAAAAAACAGCGTAAAACATGGCTCTGGTTCTCCCCTGATTATTCATGCGGACTTAAACAATCCGCGACCGTAACGTCAATCGGCGCCGCGCGTTTCGCGCTTGAAGGGCCGCGACAGCAATGCCTGGATGGACTTATCGATATCCGCACCATGGTTCACGACCTGATCAACAGCCTGGCAGATCGGCATTTCCACACCGAGACTGTCTGCCAGGGCAACAATCGCACCGGCGGAAAACACGCCTTCGGTAACGGCCCGGCGTTCAGACAGGATTTCACCCAGCGCCCGCCCTTCACCGAGCGCGACACCCAGCGAAAAATTCCGCGATTGCATGGCATTGCACGTCAGCGTCAGGTCGCCCAGCCCGGATAACCCCATCAACGTTTCCGCCCGACCGCCCCTGGCGACCGCCAGCCGCGTCATTTCCGCAAGGCCCCGCGTGATTAGCGCTGCCCGCCCGTTGTCGCCAAGCCGCATGCCGGCAACAATACCGCAGCCGATCGCCATCACATTCTTGACCGCACCGCCGATTTCCGCGCCGATGGGGTCGTCTGACAGATAGGGGCGAAACCGCGCTGTGCCTATCAGGTCGCTCATCTGTGCAGCGATATCCGTCGATGCCGCGGCGAGCGTCACCGCAGTTGGCAGGCCACGGGCAACTTCCTGTGCAAAGGTAGGACCCGACAGCACGACCCGTTCGGCCTGTGGCAATACTTCGGTCAGAACATCACTCATCAATGCCAGCGTACCTTGCTCGACACCCTTGGCACAGATTGCCACGGGCACACCGGGCTGCAGGTCGGGCGCCATTTCCCGCGCGACATTGCGCACAAACTGCGCCGGCACAACCAGCAGGATCGCCGACGCCCCGTCTGTCGCAGCGGCAAGGTCGTCCGTTGCCTTGATGCCGCTGACCAGCGGAATGCCGGGCAGGTAGCTCGGATTTTCGGCGCTGGTGTTAATCGTGGTGGCAAGGCCCGGGTCGCGCGCCCACAGGATTGTCTCATTTTTTGCCCGCCGGGCGACGCAGGCCAGCGCCGTACCCCAGGCACCCGCGCCGATGACAGCAACACGATTCATGACGCTTTCTTTCGGCGGGGTTCGTCCAGCGGCCATCGCGGACGCGGGGCGAAATCCAGGCCATCCGTCAACCCCAGCCGCAGCCGCTCTATCCCGGCCCATGCGATCATCGCCGCATTATCCGTGCAGAGGGCGGGCGGCGGCGCCACAAACCGGAAACCGCTGTCTTGGGCCAACGCGGCAAGGCTTTCCCGCAGCGCCGCATTCGCCGCAACGCCACCGGCGACGACCAGCGCCCCGCTGTTGCCGTGTTCGCGCCTAAAACGGTCTATCGCGTGATGCGCCCGATCCACGAGGACGTCCGCAACAGCGGCCTGAAACGAGGCGGCGGCATCCGCAACATCCGTGTCGGAAAGTGTCTTGTCCGGCAGGTTCCGAATGGTGCGAACCACCGCGGTTTTGAGGCCGGAGAAGGAGAAATCGCAGTCGTCGCGGCCCAGCATTGGCCGGGGAAAGGAAAACCGGGTCGCGTTTCCGCGCCGCGCCGCCTGTTCCACAGCAGGACCGCCAGGATAGGACAGGCCCAGCAGTTTGGCTGTTTTATCGAAGGCTTCGCCGACCGCGTCATCCAGCGTCCCGCCATACCGTGTGTATTGGCCGGGACCGTTGACCGACAGCAGCTCGCAATGGCCGCCGGAAACCAGCAGCAACAGATAGGGAAACGGCAACCCGTCCGTCAGCCGCGCCGTCAATGCATGGCCTTCCAGGTGATTGACCGCGACCAGC
>CAXBEC010000165.1:0-6872 GCA_963974145.1 uncultured Alphaproteobacteria bacterium
GCAGGGCGGCGATCCGGAACAGGTCGTCATCCTCCACATACAGGCCCTGGAGTTCGGCTTGCAGCCGCCTGGCCAGTTCCACGGCGACGTCGAGGCCCGCGGGAGCGTTCGTGCCGGAATCGAGCGCCACCAGGATTCGGCTGACCAGCTTGCCGCTTGCGGTCATTTGTCGGTCTCCGTATCGGCTTTCGCGCTGAATTTCCGGATCACGTCGGACAAGGCCTCAAGTTTCTTCTCAATGCGGCCATTGATGCTGTCGGCCGGGTATTCACCCGATTTATCCCGTTCGCCGGCTGCAATGCCGGTCAGTAATTCAATCCCCTCATCGATGGTCGCCACCGGGTATACCCGGAATTTTCCTGCCTCTGCGGCTTCCACCACATCATGGCGCAGCATCAGGTGCTTCACGTTCGATGCCGGGATCAGCACCCCCTGATCGCCGGTCAGGTTGCCCTGCCGGCATACATCGAAGAACCCTTCTATTTTCTCGTTTACGCCGCCGATGGCCTGGACCTGGCCGTGCTGGTTGACCGATCCGGTGACAGCGAAGGACTGCTTGACCGGGGCCTCCGCGAGCGCTGACAGCAGGGCGTAGAGCTCTGCCGAAGACGCGCTGTCGCCATCGACACCGCCATAGGACTGTTCGAAGACCAGGCTCGCCTTCAGGGCAAGCGGCCGTTTCAGGCCGAACCGCTGGCCAAGGAAACCGGCCAGGATCAGCACGCCTTTGGAATGCAGCGGCCCGCCGAGTTCGACCTGCCGTTCGATATCGATCACATCGCCCTTGCCCAGCTGCACGCTGGCGGTGATGCGCGACGGCTGGCCAAAGGCGAAGCCGCCGATTTGCAGGACGGAAAGCCCGTTGACCTGCCCGGTACGGGCGCCCTTTGTATCGATCAGGATGGTGCCGCGGCGGATGGCTTCCTGGGTGCGTTCCCGAATCCTGTCGGCGCGGTGGATCTGCGCGTCGATCGAGTGCTGGATATCTTCTGTTGTCACAACCGTGTGGTCCGCCTTGCCGGCCCAGTAATCCGCCTCGCACAGGATGTCGGTAATACTTTCGGTATGGCAGGAAATCTTCTCGGCGTCGCCGGCCAGACGGACCGCATGGTCGACGACCCGGGCGACAGCGCCCGCATCCAGCGGTTTGAGCGACTCCCGGTTCGCGATTCCCGCGACGAACTGCGCAAACAGGTTTGTCGTTTCCGGTGTCCGGTCGACATGCTCCTCGATGTCGACCGCGACCTTGAATATTTCCGGAAATTCCGGGTCCATCGCGGCAAGCATGTAATACAGCCTGCGGTCGCCCAGAAGGATCACCTTGACGTTCAGAGGGATCGGTTCGGGTTCGAGAGATACCGTACTGATCAATCCCATTGACTGGCCGGGGCTTTCGATCCGGATTTCCTGCGCCTTGATCGTCCGCTTCAGTTCCTCCCAGGCAAAGGGCTGCATCAACACCTTCAGCGCATCCAGAATCAGATAGCCGCCGTTTGCCCGGTGCAGGGCGCCAGGTTTGATCAGTGTGAAATCCGTGATCAGCGCGCCGAACTGCGCGACGTATTCCACCCTGCCCAGCAGATTGCCGTGCGTCGGATGATTTTCGTAGATGACCGGCGCGCCGGTCTGGTCGGCCGCGTGATCCCGCAGCAGGTTGACTTCATAGCGTTGGAATGATGGTGCCGGACGGGCGCCCTCCTGTGGGGCGGTAATGTCGGGCTGGTTCTCCTGAGAGGCGGCCATGAAGTCGTTTGCGTGTTCGACGATATCCTGCTCGACGGCATCCAGATGGGTGATCACCCCAGGAATATCCTGATATTTCTGACGCAATTCGCCGATCAGGTGGCTGACCGCGAAGAGAGTGATTTCCTGCCCCAGTTTGCGCAGCCGCTCGCGATGCTCCTTGCCCCAGCGGGGAACTTCCCGAAGGATGGCCTGCAATTCATCCTGCAGGACACTGATATCCGCCTGAACCTGTTTTTGTTCGGCTTCCGGCAGTTTCTGGAAAGCTTCAGGATCCAGCACCTCGCCATTGCGCACCGGCGCCAGCGCCATGCCGACCGGTGTGCGAATCAGCGCGATCGATTTGGCCTGCGCCTTTTCCTGCAGGGCGCCGAACGCTTTCTCACTGCGTTCGTTGAATTCCTCGCCCAGGGTTTCAAAGCGTGAACGGGTATCGTCGCTTTCGAAAATGGCGGGGATGGTGGTTTTCAGCTCCTCGATGAGCTGGTGCATGTCTTTCTGGAACGGCAGACCGCGACCGGGCGGCAGGCTGAGCGCGAAGGGCTTGTATGGTTCCGCGAAGTTCTGGATATAACACCAGTCATCCGGCTTCGGCTCCGTGGCAGCCTGCTCTTCGATGAATTTGCGAACCAGCCTGTGTTTGCCCGAGCCGCTGGGCCCCAGGGCGAAAAGGTTGAAACCGGCGCGCTTCATGCCGATGCCGAACCGGACAGCTTCCACGGCGCGGGACTGACCGAGCCACGCATGGGGTTCGGCCAGTTCCGTGGTCGATTTGAATGCAAATACGGTGGGATCGGTCCGGCGGCACAGTATTTCCGCCGATACGGGTTTCAGTTCCATAAACGCTTTCCTCAATGGTCGCGTCTTAACTAACCGAAATAGTAGCCGGAGGTCTTGATCTGCCTCAATGTCTGCGCAAGCCGATTTTGTAAAAAGCATCTGCCAGACGGTCGGCAGCTTCCACAATCAGGGTATCTTCGATTTGCTTCGGTAATATTTGAATATGTTGATACCGAAGCTTCAAACAGCTTTTGATGCCCGATAGGGTTGGGTAGCCGGATTGGCTGGGGCGGGAGGATTCGAACCTCCGAATGCCAGGATCAAAACCTGGTGCCTTAGGCCGCTTGGCTACGCCCCACCAATCAGGAAATATCCTGAATTGCGCAGCGGGAATGTATGCGCATCGTTGAACGCCCGCAACCGCGAACCGCTGCAAAATCTCATGCAGGTGTGATCAATTCGGTTGGCGCGATCCACCAGCCATCGCGATCGATCGTTCCGGCGGCGCGCCGGGCACCCGCCATGTCCTCGAACAGGGCGAAGCACGTGGCGCCGCTGCCGGACATCTGGGCCAGTAGGCAACCCGGCGTCCGCTCCAGTACCGTCAGCACGTCGCTGACCACCGGACACAACCGGATGGCCGCATCCGTAAGGTCATTGCCCCGCTGCGCCAGCATGGCGGCAAGTTCGGCAATATCCGCGGGAGCGTGTTCCAGCCGGTTTGGCGTGGAAAACCCGCCTTGCCGGGCACCGAATACGGCTGCCGTCGCGACACCGACGCCGGGATTGACGAGCAGCATGCCCGTGGGTGGCAGCTTCGGCGCGTCCTCCAGGGTCTCGCCGATCCCGCCGGCATATGTCGTGCGCGCCAGCAGGCAGACGGGCAGGTCCGCGCCCAGCGCGAGACCGATTTCCGCCAGGTTGACTGCTTCATCCGGAATACGCCACAGCGCAGCCAGCGCCTTCATGGCGGCGGCGGCATCGCTGGAGCCCCCGCCGATACCCGATGCGACGGGAAGGTTCTTCGTAATCGTGATACGGCCACGGGCCGGTATGCCGGCAGCCTCGGCCAGATTCTGCGCCGCCCGGTACACCAGATTCTGCCGGGAAGGGGGCAGTTCCCGCGAAAACGGTCCGTCGCAGACGATATCCAGCGGCGCGTCGCCATCGATCGTCAGCATATCGCCCAGCGTCGTGAAGCCGATCAGGCTGTCGACAAGGTGATAGCCGTCGGCACGGAGTCCGGTAACGTTGAAGTAGAGATTGATCTTGGCCGGCGCTGAAACCGTAGCCGTGCTTTCCGGACGACCGTTCATCCGCCGGAATTGCCCGCCTTCTTGTCTTCCAGCCCCCCAATCAGTTTGGCCTGGATCTTCTTGATTTCGGATTCTTCCGGGTCAAGGTCAAGCGCATGCTGCCACTGGAAACGTGCTTCGAGTTTCCGGCCGACCCGCCAGTATGCATCGCCCAGATGGTCGTTGATGACCGGGTCGCTCGGCCGTAACCGGATTGCGCGTTCAAGGTGTTTGACCGCTTCCTCATAGTCGCCGAGGCGGAAAAGGACCCAGCCCAGGCTGTCGACAATGAAGCCGTCATTGCGGCGCAGCTCCACCGCTTTTTCGATCAGTTTGCGCGCCCGGTCGATATTCATGCCCTTTTCGGCCCAGGAATAACCCAGGTAATTCATCACATACGGCTGATCCGGCTGCAGTTCGAGCGCTTTCAGGAAATCCGGCTCGGCCCGGGACCACATGTCCGACCGTTCCAGCGCGATGCCGCGGTTATAATAAAAGAACCAGTCGCCCGCGTCGGATTCGGAAAAACGCGCCGCAGCCCGGTCATAGGCGACAACCGCTTCGTCATAACGCTCCTTGGAGCGCAGGATGCCGCCGAGACGGATCAGCGCATCGGTCCGTTCTGTCCGTTCTTCGGCCATCTTCTCCAGGATCGAGACTGCCTCATCCACCTCGTCCATATCCGCCAGGTTGTTGGCGATACGTATGCGTGCAGACCAGCTGTAGGGTGACGAGAGGGCGATCGATCCGTATATGGCATTGGCGTATTCGTGTTGCTTTCCTTCATCCATCAACTCGCCGATCAACAGCCGGGCGAGTTCAAAATCGGGCCGCAGGTACAGCGCGAGCCGCGCGTAGACGATGGCAATATTTCCGGCGCGGTCCCGGGGCAGGGCGGAGGCGATGTTGAACAGGCTTTCGGCCACGCCATCGACCGGGCTGGCGACAAGTGGCGTCGCGGGACCACCCGTGTTCATGCGTTGCAACTCGCCGCGAACGACCAGGCTTTGCGGGTCGCGGCGCAGATAGTCTTCGTAAAGCTTGCGGGCTTCATCGGCCCGGCCATTGCGTTCGAACAGGGCCGCGACAGCCCGGACGACCCGGATGGGCGCCGCGTCGAGGGGGTCGGCAATGCCGCGATAGGCCGCTTCGGCTTCCGCCGTCCGCCCGGCGACCTCGTTGATCAGGGCGGTATGCAAGTCGCGCATCGCACCGAATCCGCTTTTGTCGTCCAGCGGCGCCAGTGCTTCCAGCGCCTCGTCGATGGCGCCAAGCCCGACCCGGGACCAGGCCAGCGCGAGCGGCGCCGCATAGGTGGCCAGGCCGTTGCGGGGCATCGCATCGAACGCATCGCGCGCGGCCTCGAATTTTCCCTGGCGCAGAAGATCGACACCAAGAAGCAGGTCGGCCGTAGACATTCTGCCGCCCGATTCGTCTATGCGCCGGGCAAGGGAAATCGCTGTTTCCATCTGGCCGCCGGTCAACGCCAGGACGAATGTGCGGCGCAGCAGTTTCTGGTCGTCCGGGTTTTCCTCAAGGACATGCATCAGGAAGCTTGCGGCATTTTCGGTGTCCTGCAGCGCTTCCGCGTGCTGACCGGCAAGGAACTTGCCGTATTCGGAATTTGACATTGCCGCAGCCGGCAACAGGATACTGCCGGCGGAAAAGGCGGCCAGCAGCCCGGTACGAATCCTGCGAATTGTCATTGGCATCTTGCGTTCTCCACTACTGACACGGAATTCGAACCGGTCCGATACCCCTAAACATGGGGTTCCCGCGCTTGAATCCAATATAACCGATTGCGCGGTCACATATTCGGATAATTCGGGCCGCCGCCACCCTCCGGGGTAACCCAGACGATATTCTGCGTCGGATCCTTGATATCGCAGGTCTTGCAGTGGACGCAGTTCTGCGCGTTGATCTGCAGTCGCGGGTTGGAGCCGTCGTCATCCCGGATGATCTCATACACGCCTGCCGGGCAATACCGCTGCTCCGGCGCGTCATAAAGCGCCAGATTGACTTCGACCGGAACCGAATCATCCTTGAGCGTCAGATGCGCCGGCTGATCCTCTTCGTGGTTGGTCGCGGAAAAGGACACGCTGGTCAGCCGGTCGAACGAGATAACGCCGTCCGGTTTCGGATAGTCGATGGGCTTCGCGTCGGACGCTTTTGTCAGGGTCTCATGATCGGCATGGCCATGCTTGAATGTCCAGGGCGCCCGGCCGCGCAGCAGGACCTGATCGAACCCGGTGTAAAGCGTGCCGCCCAGCAGCCCCCATTTGAACGAGGGCCGGCAGTTCCGGACCTGTGAAAGTTCCTCGTGGACCCAGGAATTGCGGAAGGCTTCCGCATAGGCGGTCAATTCGTCGTAACCGGCGTCTTCCGCGGCCAGGGCGTCGAATGCGGCTTCGGCAGCCAGCATGCCGCCCTTCATGGCGGTATGGCTGCCCTTGATCTTCAGCACATTGACCGTGCCCGCCTCGCAGCCGATCAGCACGCCGCCGGGGAAGGTCAGTTTCGGCAGCGACTGCAACCCGCCTTCGTTGATGGCGCGCGCGCCATAGGCGATCCGGCGGCCGCCCTCGAAGGTTTCACGGATCTTCGGATGCGTCTTGAAGCGCTGGAATTCCTCATAGGGGGCCAGGTAGGGGGTCTTGTAATCCAGCCCTAGGTATCGGTATCCAGCGGCCAGCCGGCGGTATGCACGACCAGGCCCTGCTGGTGCTTTTCGGGCGCGATTTCCCATAATTCCTTGATGCCCAGCCCGTAGGTCTGGGGTTCGCAATCGGCGCGCAGGTCAAACCGGGACATCAGTTCCTTGCCCAGGCTGCCGCGGCACCCTTCCGCGAAGAAGGTGTATTTGGCGTGCAGTTCCATGCCCTGCTGGTAATTCGGGCCCTGTTCACCTTCCTTGGTGATGCCCATGTCGCCGGTTGCGACGCCGCGTACCGCGCCGTCTTCGGTGTACAGCACCTCGGCGGCGGCAAAGCCGGGATAGATCTCGACGCCCAGCGCCTCTGCCTGTTCGCCCAGCCAGCGGCACAGATTGCCGAG
>CAXBEC010000166.1:0-6852 GCA_963974145.1 uncultured Alphaproteobacteria bacterium
GGGCCCTGCCGCGCTAGGTTCGCGTCAGGATGAAGTAAAGGATGCGCAAGGCCGAGGATCAACAGCGCAGCGGCAAGAAGGCGCAGAATAATAAGCCATAACGGTGCGGTATCCGGCGTTTCTTCTTCACTCTGCAGACCGAACAGCAGCCGGATGGCGGGAAATCTTACCGACTTCGGCGATGGCGGCGTGAACCGCAGCAACCACCAGAGGACGGGCAGCGAAGCCAGCGCTGTCAGCAGCCAGGGCGTTGCGAATGCAAGGGCGCCTATTTCCAGCACCGTCTCAGATCCTTTGCGTGTTGGGCGCCAGCGCCGCGTAAAGGGTCAGCAGCGCCGATTCCGGCGTATGTTCCGTTTCGTGCCGCAAATAGGTCCAACCGGAGCGCCGCGTCAGTTCCTGGAGGCTGGCGCAATGTCTTTCGAATCGCGTTCGGTAGGCCTCGCGCGTTGATTCAACACGGCCAAGCAGCGTATCGCCTTCTTTCTCAAACCCTTCGAAGCGGACACGACCACGAAACGGCAGACTGCGTTCCGCGGGATCAATCACGTGCACCAGCATGCCTGAAACGCCGCGCGATGCCAGTGCGGAAACCCGTTGATGGACTTCTTCCGGCGTGGCGAGGAAGTCGCCGAACAGAATAGCCTGAGAATAACGGGGTAATGGTTCGAAGGGCGGCAAGCCTGATTCATTCCCGTTTTCGCGCGCGATCATTTCAGCCAGTTGGTCGTAACCCCGCCGCCCTGTGCTGGCGCGTGCGCCACTACCCAGCAGCGCAAAGCGTTCGCCGGCGCGCATCAGCAGCGACGCAGTGGCGAGTAACAGGAGGTCAGCACGCTCCGCCTTTGTCGCCAATTGCCGGCTGGAGCTGTAATGCATCGATGGCGACGTATCACGCCACAGCCAGGCTGTCTGTGCGGCCTCCCATTCGTTTTCCCGAACGAAATAGTGCCGGGATTTCGCCGACTGACGCCAGTCGATGGAGGTTGCGGCATCGCCTGTCTGGTAGCGCCGGAATTGCCAGAATGTTTCACCCTGGCCGACGCGGCGGCGCCCGTGAACACCTTGCGCCACGGTGGCGGCAACCCGATCCGCCGCAATCTGCAACGGCGGCAGCCGGCCCGATGCGCGCTCCGCCGCGTGCTGTAGCCGCAGTTGCCGTTCGGTGGCTGTCATGTCGCTCTGGGACACGGGCTTCGGCTTCCTGCCCGTTCTAGCGCAGCGGCGCGCATAAAAGGTCGATCACCGAATCCAGCGTGACGCCTTCTGCACGGGCCGCGAAATTCAGCGCCATGCGGTGCCGCAACACGGGGTTCGCCAGTGCCAGGACATCGTCCACCGATGGCGCCAGGCGCCCATCAATCAGCGCGCGGGCGCGGCAGGCCAGCATCAGTGCCTGGCTGGCGCGGGGTCCGGGTCCCCAGGAGACGTGATTGATGACCTCCGGTAGATCGCTGATTTCCGGACGTCCGGCACGAACGACCCGCAGGATCGCATCGACCACGTGTTCGCCCACCGGCAGGCGTCGTACCAGCCGCTGTGCGTCCATCAGCGATTTCGCCGAAAATACCACTTCTGCCCGGTTCTGGGTGATGCCGGTTGTCGCCAGCAGCATCTGGCGCTCATCCGTGTCGTCCGGATAGCCGACATCGATTTCCAGCAGGAACCGGTCGAGTTGCGCTTCCGGCAGCGGATAGGTGCCTTCCAGTTCCAGCGGGTTCTGTGTCGCCAGTACATGGAACGGCTCCGGCAGCGGCAGGCTCTTGCCCGCGATGGATACCTTGCGTTCCTGCATCGCCTGCAGCAGCGCGGACTGGGTGCGGGGGCTGGCGCGATTGATTTCATCCGCCATGAGCAACTGACAGAACACGGGTCCTTCGATAAAGCGGAAGGCGCGTTTGCCTGTCTCATCCTCCTCCAGGACTTCGGAGCCCAGAATGTCGGCCGGCATAAGGTCGGGCGTGAACTGGACGCGGTTGTCGTTGAGCCCAAGCACCGTTCCCAGCGTTTCCACCAGCAGGGTTTTTCCCAGGCCGGGGACACCGATCAGAAGCGCATGGCCCCCTGAGAGCAGAGTTGTAAGGGTAAGGTCGATAACGTCCGTTTGGCCGTAGATGACACGGCCAATATTTTCACGGGCTGAAGTCAGCTTTTCGCCGAGTTTATCGATCTCGTTGGCAAGGTATTCTGACTCGCCATCGTCAGAGGTACTGGCATCGGACAGGCTCAAGGCTTATCTCCTATGGTATGTCAGCCATATCATAACATGGCGGGGGTCGGAGCAGCATGCAATCTCGTAATCCGGGCGTTCTCGAAAAAATGATCGCGGGCGGTTTTCGCCCCGATGATGCACAAAATTGCGGCAATTTTGAGATGCGGATTGCCCGCGACGGAACCTGGTACCATCAGGGCCGGCCGATCCGCCGCATGGCGCTGGTAAAGCTGTTTTCCACCGTCTTGCGGCGCGACGAATCGGGCGGCTACTGGCTGGTGACGCCGGTCGAACAGGGCCGGATCGAGGTCGAGGATGCGCCCTTTACCGCGGTTGAACTGCAGGTGGACGGCAGTGGCCGGGACCAGACGTTGACCTTTCGCACCAATCTGGACCAAATGGTCACGGTGGATGCCGCGCATCCGATCAGGGTCGCGGAGGATGCGGAAACCGGAGAGCCGACACCCTATGTCTTGGTTCGCGACAATCTTGAAGCGTTGATTGTGCGTTCTGTATTCTACGAACTGGCAGACCTGGCCGAGGAACAGGCCGGTGATAATGGTGCGGAAATGGTCGTGTGGAGCGGGGGCATCCCCTTCGTTCTGGGGCCGGCGGATGATGAAACCGAGGAAGGATGACGCCGCGATGATGCGTCAACGGATTACCGAACGCTTTGCGGCGCTGAACGCAGCCCAGCGCCCGGCAACTGAGGAGAAAGCCGTTCGCTGGTCGGGTTTCCGGGGCGATCACGACCTCAATCCCGACATGGCGAAGCATGACACGCTGATTCCCGCTGCCGTCCTGGTGCCGCTGGTCGACCGGCCCGGCGGATTGACGGTCTTGCTGACGCAGCGCACCGCACATCTGAACTCCCATGCAGGGCAGATCAGCTTCCCCGGCGGGCGCATCGAACCGGAAGATCCCAGCCATGAAGCCGCCGCACTGCGCGAAGCGGAAGAAGAAGTCGGGCTTTCGCCCAGCCGGGTCGATATCGTGGGACGACTGGATTATTACGTGGTGCGCAGCGGGTACCAGGTGACGCCGGTTGTCGGCTTCGTCAACCCGCCATTCGAGGTAAAGGCCGACCCCTTCGAGGTGGCGGACGTATTCGAGGTGCCGCTCAGCTTCGTGCTGGATACGCGGAACCACGAAACCGGCACACGCATGCATAACGGGCAGGAACGCTCTTTCTACGTCCTGCCCTACGAAAATCGGTATATCTGGGGTGCCACGGCGGGCATGCTGGTCAATTTTTGCGAGGTATTGGCGGGCCAATGACACGACAGATCCTCACCATCGTTCTGCCGCTGCTGACGCCATTCGTGGTGTATTATATCTGGCACTGGTTTTACCGGCGCCACCAACTGGCGGAAGCCGAAGGACGCCAGATACCGCAATGGCAGGAACTGCCCTGGACCTGGCTGATCATCTCCGGCGCGGTGCTGGTTTCGATAGTCTTTGCCCTGCTGGCGATTTTCAGCATGGACCTAGACGGTTCGAATGCCGGTGGCACCTACCGGACGCCCCATATGGAAAATGGCGTGCTTGTGCCGGGCCGGATCGAGCGTTGATCCCTTGACCAGCTACAGGGTTGAACCGCAATCCTGGATGCGCGCGCCGGAAACGATGGCGGTCATGAACGTGTTGCATGATGGTGGTGCGGCGGCGCGCTTCGTTGGTGGGTGTGTACGCGATACGCTGCTCCATCGACCCATTCGGGATATTGACATTGCGACCGATGCACCCCCGGAACGGGTGATGGTGCTGATGCATGATGCCGGGTACACGGTGGTGGCGACGGGCGTGGCGCATGGCACCGTCACGGCTGTTATCGGCGGCAAGTCATTTGAAATCACGACACTCCGGCATGATGTTGAAACGGATGGCCGCCATGCCACGGTCGCCTTTACCGGTGACTGGGAAGCGGATGCGGCCCGCCGTGACTTGACGATGAATGCGCTGTCGCTTGAAACCGACGGGGTGCTGCATGACCCTTTCGGCGGCCGTGCTGATCTGGAAGCCGGTCGCGTGCGGTTTGTCGGCGACCCTGGCCAACGGATTACCGAGGATGTGCTGCGGCTGCTGCGGTTCTTCCGGTTTCAGGCGCATTACGGAAAGGTGCCGCCGGATGATGCGGCACTGTCCGCGTGCCGGACGATGGCGCCGATGCTCGAATCCCTTTCCGCGGAGCGGGTTCGGTCGGAATTCTTGAAGCTGCTTGAGGCGCCGGATCCCGTGCCGACGCTGATGCTGATGCGCGACCTCGATGTTCTGGCGCATTTTCTTCCGGAGGCATCGAAAATCGACCGCCTGGCGCGGCTGGTACGAATTGAGTCAGCGCTGGCGGCATTTCCGGCCGATCCGCTGCGGCGTCTCGCGGCGGTGCTGCGAATGGATGCTGAGGGGGTGAAAAGTATTGCCGCCCGCCTGCGGCTTTCCAACGCGGAGCGCGACTACCTGGCGATGAGCCTGAGGCTGGATGTGGCGCCGCCGCTCGATCCCGCTGCCCGCCGCCGCTATATCTATCGGCACGGTGTTTCAGCATTTCGCGAACGCGGCCTGCTGGGCTGGGCCGATGCATCGGAACCCGTCGATGCCGATTGGTGCGACCTGCTCGACGCCGCCGGTGAATGGCAGCCGGAGGTCTTCCCGCTGACGGGGGCGGATATTCTGGCGCGGCAGGTGTCGCGGGGACCTGATGTTGGAGCGCTGCTCGCGGCGGTGGAGGACTGGTGGATTGCCGGCGATTTTCAGGCAGACCGGCAGGCCTGTCTGACAAAACTCGACGAGGAAATTAGATCGCACCGCTGATGGGCCGTATGGGTCGAGATAGTGTGGGCGCGTGTCCAGTACCGGAAAATAGAGACGTTTCTCCATCAGGTCCCGGTGGTTGAGGGGCGTCGCCAGAGTTCCGGCCAGATCAACGCGCACGCGATAACACAGACCAAACCTTCCAGGCCGATGATGGTCAGTGCATTCTGTGCGCCAAACCATTTTGCCATCAGGCCGACATGCAGCACACCGATCGGTCCGGCGCCAATACACATTGTGAGTACCCCCATCACGCGGGACCGGATTTCCGGTGGCGCGGTGGAAAAAATCAGGACGCTTTGCATCGCCGCGAATCCGGAAACGCCCAGCCCCGCCGTCAACAGTATCGCCATCGATACGCCAAAATGGGATGACAGCGAAAACATGACTGTCATGCTCAGGAAGATCATGGCGCCGCAGAGATAGATCCGCGCGAAATACTGGGCGCGCGCGGTTAGCGTCAGCAACAGGGCGCCGGAAAACGCACCCATCCCTTCGGCTGACATCAGGAAGCCGACCGGGATCGGGCTCAGCCCCAGGACGTCCTTGCCGATAACCGGCACCATGCTGCTGAAAGGAAAACCGAACAGGTTGACAAAAACGGTTACGAGCAGGATTCCGACCAGCCGCCGGTTCGTGCGGATATAGCGAAGGCCTTCGGCAATCGAGGTCAACAGTCCGATAGCCCGGGCCGGGCTTGCCCTCGTATAGCGGACTCCGGTGATCATGAGGAAGCCCGTCGCATATAAGCCGGCGGCCAGGAAATATGCGCCATGCAGTCCGACGGTCTCTATCAGGATACCGCCGATGATCGGCCCGATCATCCGGGTTGAATTGTTCGACGCCGAATCAAGTGACAGGGCGGCGCCGATCCTTTCCTGCCCTGCGACTTCGCCCAGGATTGTCCGCCGGACCGGAAATTCGGAGGCGAAAAACAATCCGGTGAGGAACGACCCGATGGCGATTTGCCAGATTTCTATCGCCCCGTTGAAGGCGAGGGTGCCCATTATGGCCGATACAATCGACATGGTCGCCAGGCCGCACAGCAGGATGGTTCGACGGTTGAACCGCTCGGCAAGTGCGCCGACGGCGGCGCCCAGCAGCATCGGCGCCATTCGGGCGGCCATCATCAGCGCGACCAGGAACGCCGATCCGGTGATTTCGAAAACGTAGATACTGACGGCCAGAGTCTCGAGCCAGCGCATGCTGCCGGATGCGCTGCCGGTAAGCCATAATCGGATGAAGTTGCTGTCGCTGAACAGGCTGCGAATGCCGGTGCCTGCAGCTTTTTTCTGTGGTTTGGTGTCGGTCAAGTCGTTTCCCTGCGCTCCAGCGTGCCGACGAAAATCGCCAGCAGCGGCGGTACAATCGCCAGTGTCAAAATCGCTGATAGTGACAGGCCGCCCACCACAACGGAACCCAATCCCCGATAGAGTTCAGAACCTGCGCCCGAAAAGAGGACAAGCGGCAGCATGCCGCCAATACTCGTCAGGGTCGACATGAAAATCGGTCTGATGCGATTGCGTGTGGCCTCCACGACGGCTTCGGAGGGTTCCATACCCTCGGCGCGAACATGGTGCAGTGTCTGATGGACCAGCAGGATGGCGTTGTTGACGACAATGCCGATCAGGATCACGAACCCCAGGATGGTCAGCATGTCCATAGGCTGAAAATAGAATATATTCAGTACCTTGAGGCCGATAAACCCACCGGCGACGGCAACCGGCACTGTCAAAACGATGATAACCGGATAGATAAAGTTCTCGAACAGAACCGCCATCACCAGAAAAACGATAACGAAGGCGAAGAGCAGATCATAGCGCATTTCT
>CAXBEC010000167.1:0-6825 GCA_963974145.1 uncultured Alphaproteobacteria bacterium
CGACGATATCGGGATAGAAAAATGGACGACAGCGGTAAAATTCAACGCGAAGAATGGCTCGCAAAAGCAGACATCCTGACGGAGGCATTACCCTATATGCGGCAATATGCGGGCCAGACCATCGTCGTAAAATATGGCGGCCATGCGATGGGCGATGCGTCGCTTTCCCGTGCCTTCGCGCGTGATGTCGTGCTGCTGAAACAGGTTGGCCTTCATCCGGTTGTGGTGCATGGCGGCGGGCCGCAGATCGGCGCCATGCTGGAACGGATGAAAATCAAAAGTGAATTCGTCGATGGCTTGCGGGTGACGGATGCGGCGACGGTTGAAATCGTTGAAATGGTTCTGTCCGGCAGCATCAACAAGGAAATTGTCGCGGCGATTGCCGGCGCCGGCGGACGCGCCGCAGGCCTGTCCGGCAAGGATGCGGGCCTGATCCAGGCGACGAAGCTGACGCGGACGACGCGCGACGAGGATTCCAATATCGAGCGCGTGCTCGATCTCGGGTTCGTCGGGCAGCCAACGAAGGTCGACCCCCGGATCCTGAACGTTTTTGCATCGTCAGAGATCATTCCCGTGATCGCGCCGCTTGGGCTTGGCGCGGATGGGGAGACCTTCAACATCAATGCGGATACGGCGGCGGGGGCCATTGCCATTGCCACCGGCGCGTCCAGGCTTCTGCTGCTCACCGACGTCGAAGGTGTGCTGGACAAGAACAAGGAACTGATCAAGGAAATGAACGTCGTGGAAGCTCGTGCCCGCATGGCGGACGGGACGCTGACCGGCGGCATGATCCCGAAGGTCGAAACCTGTATCGAAGCGATCGAAGGCGGGGTCGAGGCGGCTGTTATCGTCGATGGGCGGACACTGCACGCAACCCTGTTGGAAATATTCACGGCGCATGGTTCGGGCACGATGATCCGGAATGGTTAACGCGGCGTAAGGTTTGGCGCTGCCAACTTTGTCCAGTCCGCTGAAACCTGGTGCTGGCGACTTTGCTGGGGCCGGGCTGATTGTCTTATCGGGATACGGCGACGGCCGTTCGGGCGCACAAGCCTGCAAAAAATGCGAGCTTTTCCTCCATGTCTTCCGGCGACATGGGAAATGTGTCGAAATTGGATGATCGCAAGACGTCGGCGGGTTCAAATTTCAACACTGTGGACTGAATCTGCATGGCGATCTGCATATCCAGTCCCGCTTTCCAGCATAGGGCGACAACAGCCTGGCCACTTCTGGCCCGGAATACCTGATCCACGGTATCTGCGGCAATTCCGGATAGCAGTTCCAAAGCGGTTTGAACGAAGCGACTGTCACCATTGAAAATGGCTTGACGGATCGCCTGATCATTCAGCGCATCAGCTTCAAAAAGCGTGATGGCGCGCCGTTGCGAGTCGTTTTTCTGTACCGATAGTTTGTGTGTTTTGGCTGGAGATGCCGTCGCTGAGGCGAGGTGGCATTTGACCGCTTCCGCGACCGCGGTGATGGTTTCCGGGGGAAGGTCAGTGCGGCTTCCCAAGCTATCCAGCAGGGATTGTGCGACAAATCCCGCGATTTTTTTGGCCGGGCCCGCCGGCAGTTTTGGCATCGCGACCAGTGGCGCATGCCAGGATTCGACATTCGGCGCCCGGTCGACCAGCATGTCCAGGGTTTCCTCACGTACCTGCGCGCTGGGGTTGGCCAGCAGGTCCGCAATCGCATCCTGATCATCTGTTCCGGCAATGGCGTCGGAAACATCTTCGTCGACGGTCTTGCGCCGGGAAATTGCGCTCAAGGCGCCCTGAACCGGGTCACTCTTTATCAGTGCCAGCAGGTCGTCATTCGTCAATATTGGTGAGTATTCGAGTACAGGAACGCATACCTGCAGAACGGGGTCGTTTGCCAATTGCAGAACAAGGTGATGCGGAACGTCCGGCAGGCCCTTTATTGCATCGGCAACGACGGCACGAACGCGACTGGCCTCATCCGTCGCGAGAACTTCAATAACGTCCAGGACGGCGCGCCGCATGGTATCCTGTTCGATGCGGGATACTTGTGGAAACAGATTGCTGATCTTGGCGGCAAGAACGCATCGGACTTCGTCATTTGTATCTTGGGCAAGGTGAAAGTCAGCCTGGTGTGGCGTCGCGGCGTTAGCCGCAATGCAACGGCGAATTTCTGAGTCCGGGTCATCGGCCAGGAAGTACAGGATTTCCGGTCTCGTTTCGCTGTGCGACGCGATTGCACGACGTTCCTCTATATTTCCGCTTCGCGCCAGGTGCCTGGCTTCCTCATAGGAAATTGACGGTTGCATTCTTCCCTGCCCCCCTCAGGCGTCCCGCCGGCCACTGCGTTTATGCCGGGCTATGGCAATATCCTGCTTGTTGTTATTTTTTGCCCTGTACATGGCTTCGTCTGCACGCGACATCAGGTCTTGCGCCGTCTCCGGGTAGTTGTGTTCGAAAAGCGCAATACCGATAGACAGCCCCAGCTCTTTTTCCGGTGAGGAACTGGGTGTTGTGCAAAGGATCCGCTTGCTGGCCAGGACGGCCCGGGCACGCCGACGGGCAATTTCCTTGTCGACATTTTCCAGCCAGACGACGAACTCGTCACCACCCAGCCGCGCCACGAAATCGTAACTGCGCGTAATGCCGGTCAGTAGTCCGGAAAGCCGTTTCAGAACCTTGTCACCGGCGTCATGGCCGAGCGTATCGTTCACGTGTTTGAAATTGTTCACGTCGAGGTACAAAATGGCGCTGCTGGCCCGGTTCCGACGGGTCCGTTCCATCGCAGGGACGAGTTCTTCCAGAAATGCGCGACGGTTAAACAGGCCGGTCAATGGATCCGTTCGGGAAAGCCGCGTGAGTTCCTGTTGGTCGTCGATCTGCTGCAGCGCGATACCCAACTGTCCCGCAACGGCTTGCAGCAACAGCTTGTCATCTTCGTCCCAGGGGGGAGTGGACGCATTGCGGCACAATAGTGTCATACCGTTCGGTACGCTCCGGTAATGCGTTGGTTCTACGAGAATTCTGTAATCGTCCAGAAGGGTTTCCTGTGAACCGGTTTTTCTATCCAGCGCATTGATCGCCGCGGCCAGGTGCCTGCCTTGCGGCAAAGCACCATGTTTTGCCGCAAGGGCCAGATTGCCGGCGACATCGACCTTGAAAACCGCGCAGGATGTCTGTGTCCTGGCCTGACTGACTGACTTCACTGCGGCTTTCAACATATTGCCAGGCTTCGCTTCGTTGCGAACGGCCTCAACAATATACGCGATGATGCGTTCGCGTTTCTTGTGACGGGTCAGTTCGTTTTCCCGCAGCCGGTCGGCGGTAACATCCCGGCAAACCCCGCGTGCGCCGGAAAAGCAGCCATTGGCATCGTGCAGGGGGGTGGCGCTCGCCAGCAGGCAGACAGGATTGCCGCCTGCGTCTCTAAGCCATAATTCCGCCTGTTCCAGCCGTTTTGCGGTTTCGAAGACGAAGTCCTGTTGCGCGGTGTCCGGCACGAACAGAAAAGATCGGGCCGCCTTGCCCACAATATCCCCGGCGGAAAACCCCATCGCGCCCCGCGGGGAAACAAAGGTAAAGACTCCTTTTGCATCTGTTTCCCATGCAAAATCGCTGGAGATTTCGACGAGGTCCTTGTAGCGCTGGCGTGATTCAACCAGGGCGTTACGCAAGTTTATCTCTCGCGTCGCATTCCGTCCGAGGACGAGCACGCCGCGGGTGCCGTCCGAAAGGAAGGTTGCGTCTATCCATTGGCAGACGCCGTTGATTTCGACTGAAAAGAGTTTTTTCAGGGTTTCACCGTTCCGCAGCACCTGTGCGCAGAACCCTCTGAAACTCTCAAAAAGCGTATGTTGTGAAAAATCCATCAACAAAGCGGCGAACTGTTCACCTTCGGCGTTGAGGCCTGTTGGTGCGTCAATGCCATTGCAAAATATGGCCGGGCCTGGATAGTTGACCAGCATAGCGTGTGGAAGCCCGCTCAAACCCGGTAGTTTTTGCGTCGTAAGTTCTTCTATGGAAGCGACCTTAGCCGTCACCAGGAATTCCCCGCCATGCCGTCGTTGCGACCGGACACAACTGTGGAACGCGCCAGCCATCTGTGAATCTAGTTAAAAATCGTTAATCAATGGTTAGGCATACCCCCTGATGAGGCGCGATTTGAAATATGACGCGGGGATCCTCAGAAAGCTTGTTTCGCCTCGGCGCTTGACGCAATCTCCGACCATGCAGAAAAAGAACACGATAAAGGCGCCGTTCCACGAGACCGATTGCTGGATATTCGATCTCGACAATACGCTGTACCCCGCGTCATGCGATCTGTTCAGCCAGATCGATGTTCGAATGGGCTCGTTTATTTCGGAGCTGCTTGGGGTCGATCGGGTGGAAGCCCGGCGGATTCAAAAACAGTATTATTACGAGCACGGCACGACCCTGGCGGGGCTGATGGCGAATGAAGGGGTTCATCCGGACGCCTTCCTGGAGTTTGTCCACGATATTGATGTGACACCCGTGCCACCCAGCCCGGCATTGCGCGATGCGCTGTCGCAGCTTCCGGGACGCTGCATCGTCTATACGAACGGATCGCGGACACACGCGGAAAACGTCATGGGACGGCTCGGCGTCGCCGATGCCTTTTCGGGAATTTATGACATTATTGCATCCGGTTACCGGCCGAAACCGTCGCCGGAACCCTATGCCGACATGATCCGCCAGTTTGAAATAGAACCGACCCGGGCGGTCATGTTCGAGGATATCCACCGAAACCTGAAACCTGCCCATGATCTGGGTATGGGGACGGTGCTGATCCGCACCGAGCGTCATCCGACGGACCTGGACGATGATGACCACATCCATCACGTGGCCGATGACCTGCTGGCATGGCTGCAGGCAGTTCTGGCGGAAGAGACGGCGTGATGACGCCGGGTTGACTTGCCCTGGCTAGACGACCAAATTCGGCGCCAATTTACTTAGTTGAAAGGCTGGACGGATATGAGTCACGACGATTTGCGGCAGACAATTGACGCTGCCTGGGAAGCGCGCGATACGGTTTCCCTGAAAACCACGGGAGCCGTGCGCGAAGCGGTTCAGGAAACACTGAACCTCCTCGATTCCGGCCAGGAACGGGTCGCCGAAAAGATCGGTGGCGCCTGGCAGATCAACCAGTGGCTCAAAAAGGCGGTATTGCTGTCCTTCCGCCTGAACGACATGGAGACGATCCCCGGTGGCCCGGGCAAGGACACGCCGTGGTGGGACAAGGTTCCGTCCAAGTTCGAAGGCTGGACCGGTGACAATTTCCGCGGTGCGGGCTTCCGGGCGGTTCCGGGCTGCATCGTGCGCCATTCGGCCTATATCGCGCCGCAGGTCGTGGTGATGCCAAGCTTCGTCAATCTCGGCGCCTATGTCGATGAAGGCACGATGGTCGATACCTGGGTAACCGTCGGGTCCTGCGCGCAGATCGGCAAGAACTGTCACCTGTCCGGCGGTGTCGGGATCGGTGGCGTGCTGGAACCTCTGCAGGCCGACCCGGTCATCATCGAGGATAACTGCTTCATCGGCGCACGCTCCGAAGTCGTCGAGGGTGTCATTGTCGAGGAAGGTTCCGTCCTGTCCATGGGCTGCTTCATCAGCGCTTCGACGAAGATCGTGGATCGCGCCACCGGTGAAATCCATATCGGCCGCGTGCCGGCCTATTCGGTCGTCGTGCCGGGGTCCCTTCCGGGTCGCGCGGACCCGTCCGGCGCGCCGGTCCCGAGCCTGTATTGTGTCGTGATCGTCAAGACGGTGGATGCGCAGACACGGTCCAAGACCTCGATCAACGACCTGCTGCGGGACTGACCCGGTGCATGAAGCGGTTACCCTGTCGCGGGACCTGATCCGCTGTCCCAGCGTCACGCCGGCGGAAGGCGGGGCGCTGGACCTGCTGCAGTCGATCCTCGAAGGCATGGGCTTTGTCTGCCATCGCCTGCCGTTTTCGGCGGAGGGCACGCCCGATGTCGACAATCTGTATGCCCGCTATGGAACAGCCCGGCCGAATTTCTGTTTCGCCGGGCATACGGATGTCGTGCCGACAGGGCCGATGGATGCCTGGAGCGTTGACCCCTTTGCGGCGGAAATCCGGGATGGCGTGCTGTACGGCCGCGGCGCCACGGATATGAAAAGCGCCATCGCGGCCTTCGTGGTCGCGGTGCAGCGGCTGCTGCGCGATAAATCGCCCGAAGGATCGATCAGCCTGCTGATCACCGGGGATGAAGAAGGCCCTTCGGTGAATGGCACGAAGAAGATGCTGCAATGGCTGGCGGAAAACGACCAGGATATCGACATCTGCATCGTCGGCGAACCGACCAACCCGACGCGGCTGGGCGAAATGATGAAGATCGGCCGCCGCGGCAGCATGAATACCTGGCTGACCGTGCACGGTGAACAGGGGCATGTCGCCTATCCGCATCTGGCCGATAACGCGGCGCACCGTATGATCAACCTGTTGCAGGCGATCACGGCGGAACCGCTGGATGGCGGCTCCGAACATTTTCAGCCATCGACCTTGCAGATTTCGACGATTGATATCGGCAATCCGACGACGAATGTCATTCCGGGCGAAGCGCGGGCGACCTTCAATATCCGGTTCAACGACCTGCACAGTTCTGATTCGCTGACCGAATGGCTGCGCAAGACGTTCGATGCCGCCATCGGCGATGGTGGAAAATATGACCTTCGGATAGAAGTCAGCGGCGAATCCTTCCTGACGCCGCCGGGTCAGCTCAGCGATATCATCTCCGACGCCTGTGAAAAGGTGCTCGGCGAGCGACCCGAACTCAGCACGACCGGCGGCACATCCGACGCCCGG
>CAXBEC010000168.1:0-6783 GCA_963974145.1 uncultured Alphaproteobacteria bacterium
GTTCGTCTTCGTCGACATCATCAATGTCGCGATCCTGCGGGAAGGCCAGCAGGATCGCGACATTGATGATGTCGACGAAGACGAACCAGCCGCAGCCCCGGAACATGTCGCCCATGCTCACATCCTTGGCGACGCCTTTCAGCACATAGACGTTCAACCCGACCGGCGGGGTGATCAGGCCGATTTCGACCATGCGGACGGCAAGCACACCGAACACGATCGGGTCGATACCGAGTTCCCTGATCGTCGGCAGGACCAGTGGCACCGTCAGCAACAGCATGCCGATCCCGTCCAGGAACATGCCGAGGAACAGGTATAGCAGCAGGATGCAGATCAGGATCACCATCGGCGGCGCATCGAGATGGACGATGCTTTCGGCAATGGCGCCCGGCATGCCGGTGAATCCGAGGAAATGCACAAAGATCAGAATACCGGCGACAATAGCGAAAATCATGCCGGTCGTCTTGGCTGTTTCCAGCATGACGCTCTTGAAGTCGGCGATAGTCAGCCGTTTCCAAGCCAGCAGCATGGCGCCCAGCGCGCCAACAGCAGCAGATTCTGTCGGGGTCGCGATACCGGTATAGATACTGCCCATGACCAGCACGACAAGGATCATCATGCCGCCAACGCCGCCGATGGAGGATACCCGTTCGTTCCAGCTCGCCTTCGGGATCGGCTTGCCGAGCGAAGGATTGATCTTGAATCGAATCCAGATCATCAGGCTGTAACTGAGGGCTTCCATCAGGCCGGGCAGGATGCCTGCCAGCAGCAGCGCGCCGATCGATTCTTCCGCAATGAAGCCATAAACAACCATCAGCACCGAGGGCGGGATCATCGTCGCCATGGTGCCGCCGGCGGCGACACAGCCGGTCGAAATCCGGTCGTCGTAACCGAACTTCTTCAGTTCCGGCAGCGCGATCTTGCCCATGACGGCCGCGGAAGCGGTCGATGCGCCGCAAGCCGCCGCGAAACCGGCAGACCCGAAAATGGTCGCGATGGCAAGGCCGCCCGGCAGGTGGCCGAACCACTGCCGCGCCGTGAAGTAGAGGTCCTTGGTGATGCCGGCGAAATAGGCAAAGAAGCCCATCATGATGAACAGCGGCAGGACGAGGAAGGTGTAGCTTTCGAGATGCCCGAAGGGGATCATCGAGGCCAGACCGGCGGCGGGCGCATAGCCGCGTAGCGCCCACAATCCGATGAAACCGCATAGCGCGGTGGCGAATGCGATACGCATTCCGGAAAAAAGCAGGACGGTCAGGCCGAGAAGCGAGACTATCCCAAGAGTGATTGGATCCATGATGTCTACCTGTACCTGAGTTGTCGGTTATTCGGCGGCGCTTTCCGCCAGAAGATCGACATCGTGGACAATGTCATTTGCTTCATAAAAATCGGGCGCGATTCTGTGCAGCGCCTGCAGGTAACATCGGACAGAAACCAACGCATACCCGATAGGGATAGATATTGCCGATGGCCATGTCAGGAAATAGGGAGGGGTTTCGGTCACATTGTCGATTTGCCATTCCCCATAGGCGAACTTGAAACTGAAATAACTCAAAATCGAACAGGTAAAGACTGTCAGCAGGAGGGTTACGATTTCGACATTGTTCTTCACCTTCGGCGGCAGGTTGTCGATCAGAAGCGACATGCCGACATGCGCGTCCTGCGACTGGGCATAGGAAATCGCGCAGAAGACCATAACCGGTACAAAGAGCGATGACAGCTCCAGATGGCCGGGAATAGGCGCGTTCATGATATAGCGCATGAACACTTCGGCCGATACGAAGGCCATGGTGATAAGGATCAGAGCGGTGGCGCCGATCGTCAGGCCCCGCTCAATCTTCGCCAGGACAAAACCGGACTTGGTTGCCGCGATCGTAATAAGGATCCCGAGAACCAAGTCCGCGCCCAGCACGTACAGCAATTCTTGCACTGTTTGTTATTCTTTCTACTGAACGGTTGTGTTTGTGTTACTTGGAATGTTTCGCAACGGTAGCCTTTGCGAAATCAAGCATTTCACGGCCGGGACGACCCGCCGCTTCCTGATCGGCAACCCACTGTTCCCAGATTTTCTCCGCGCCCTTGGCCAATTCCGCCCGGACTTTCGGATCAATGGTCACGATTTCAAGCCTGTCGCGAAAAATCGGCCGCCATTTTTCGTCAGCATCCGCATAGGCCTTGATCATTCCTTCGGTCGCGAGGGCATGCGCGGCCGGCAAGGCGTTGCGAACCTTTTCCGGGGTTGCATTCCACGTGTCCAGGTTGACCGAGTTGAAGCACATGAAGCCGCTCATGGCGAGGCCTTCAGTCGTGTATTTCGACACTTCGTAAAGCTTGTATGCCCCGAATGCATATGAGTAGGGGAAACCGAAGCTGTCGATTGTGCCGCGGTCGAGGGCGGTATAGCCTTCCGGTGCGGTCACCATCGTCGGCACGGCGCCGAACACCTGCAATGCCTGGGCATTGAGACCGGAAATCCGCATCTTCACGCCATTCATGTCAGCGGTCGTTTCGATCCGCTTGTTTCCCATGAATTCATACGGGGGCAGGAAGTTCGGCGAAAAATACTTCGAGTGCCAGCGATCCTTGAGTTCCGCGACAATCAGCGGGTGCTCCATGATATCTTTCTGGACGAGTGCGCTTTGGCGCGTATCCGCCGGCGCAAGGAACGGCAGTTCCATGACAGTCAGCAACGGATATTTGTTGGGATAATAGCCGGCGCAGTTCATTCCGGATTCAACGGCGCCGATCTTGATGTTTTCGGGAATCTGCTTCGCCGGCCCAAGTGCGCTGGCATAATGAAGCTTGAGTTCGAAATCGCCACCACCGGCTTTTTCGAGTTCCTCCTTCATCACTTCAAGGCCTACGGTCAACGCCCGCTTGCCGCCGAACACATTATGGTTCCAGATCGTCTCGGCGGATACTTCTGATGCCGCGCCTAAACCGGCAACTACCATGCCAAGAGCAAGTGTCGAGCCAAGTGCTCTCGTATGCAACTTTTTCATGCTGTGTCTCTCCCTATTGGTTTTTGCCTTTTTTTCAGCATCATGCCGCAGACAATTGCCATGTTTGTAACATGGCTTTTTCGGGAGGTCAAAGCGCCAAAAGAGGGGCCGTCAGCGCTGATTACGGTGAGTATTCAGTTCGGTAACGGATACTATTAGAGGTTGCGTCGGCGGGAGGAGGGTGTCGGGAGCGGCCCGTCCGTCAGGCAAACAGCTTGTCGATATCGTCCTGCGAGATTTCCTCACCGGGTATCTGTGGGCCATTCAGCAAGGCATCATCGCCTGTCGGTTTGTTGTCCGGCAGTTCGATTCCCAACCCTTCGATATCGTCTCGACCCCAAAGGTCGATCATGGCATTGACGCGGTCTTCCACGAATTTCATCGATTTGATGACCCGTGTTACCCGCTGTCCCGTAATATCCTGGAATGTGCATGATTCCATGGCACTCATGGTCTTTTCGGAGATCCTGTCGCAGAGTTCGGGAATGTTCCCTTCGCCGGTCGCTTCCCGGATTTCATCGACAAGGTTATCGATGCCTTCAAGCTGTTCCAGGATGCCGTTTGTGGCAACCTCGGTCGATTCCACGATGGCATCCAGATGTTCGGACGCGGTTTCGAACGGGGTCCTGTTGTCATCCTTGACGGAGACATGCGCAATTTCCTGACGCATGCGCTGTATGTACTGGAAAAGGTTCAGAATTTCAGAGCGTAACTTCATGTTCTGGGAGTCGGTCCCTAAATCTGAAATTTCCATAGCCCTTACTCCGGTTGCTTGACGGTACAACGATATAGCCGACAATGTGTAATCCCGGAAACTTTCGGAAATGTAAACGTGCAGTAACTATTATCCGTTCACCGGCCGCCAATCGGAGGATAGAGGTTACGCCATGGTGGCGACCCTGTTAAAAGGAAGAACGGGGAAAATCGTCGTAGAAAGCCTATAACGACCAGTTAATCATCCTGCCGGAAAGCCGCGATTTCGCAGCGGTGGCGGTATCACTGTGTCTGGCAGGAAACGGAAAGAGTGAAATTCATGAGTGACACGAAAAATGCAACCGGCGCGCTTGCCGGGAAACGGATTGTTGACCTGACGCGCGTCCTTGGCGGACCCTATTGCACCCAGATTCTGGGTGACCATGGTGCGGAGGTCATAAAGGTGGAGCCGCCGCAGGGCGATGAGGTTCGTGACTGGGGACCGCCGTTCCATGAGGAAGACGCCTCGTATTTCATCGGGCTGAACCGCAACAAGCGGTCGATCGGGCTGGACCTGTCGAAGCAGGAAGGCCGCGATGTGCTGATGCGACTGCTGGAAGGGGCCGATGTTCTGGTCGAAAACTACAAGCCGGGCTCCCTGGAAAAATGGGGCATTGGCTATCACGACTATCTGAGCAAACGGTTCCCGCGCCTGGTTCATTTGCGGGTCAGCGGATATGGCGGCGAAGGCCCGATGGGCGGAGCGCCGGGGTATGACGCGATCATCCAGGCGATGGCGGGCTGGTTCAGCGTCAATGGCGGCAGCGATGCAGGGCCGACCCGTGTCGGCATACCGATGGTCGATATGGGCACCGGGCTGTATGCGGCGATTGGTATTCTGATGGCGCTGCTGGAGCGTGAATCGTCCGGCAAGGGCCAGTATATCGACATGACCCTGTATGACAGCGCCGTTGCGCTGATGCATCCCTATGTCATCAATTATGTACTTTCCGGCAAGGTTCCCCAGTCGACGGGGAACGCGCATCCGAACCTAAGCCCCTATGACAAGTTTTCAACGAAGACCGTTGATATCTTCGTCGGTTGCGGCAACAACCGGGCGTTCCAGAAATTTGCCGAAGCCCTGGGACACCCCGAACTGGCGACCAACCCGCTTTTTGCGAACAATGCGGACCGGATCAATAACAAGGAAGCATTCCGCGAAGCGATGGAGGTCATCTTTGCCGAACGCGACGGCGAGGAAGTCTGCGACGTATTGATGGCGGCGGGCGTGCCTGCGGGACCGGTCCTGAATACCGAACAGATGCTGAACCATCCCCATACCCAGCACCGTGGCATGGATGCGAAGCTGGACTGGTACCGTAATACCGGCATCCCCATCAAGTTTTCGCGGACCCCGGGTTCGATCCGGTCGACGCCCCCGAAATTCAGCCAGCACGGACGCGAAGTCCTGGCGGAGTTCGGTTACAGTGAAGAGGAAATTGCCGCTCTGGCGGAAAACGGCATTCTGGTGGAAAAGCGCCGCTGAAACCGCGTCGCCAATAAAGTTCGGGATCGGTGCGGTGACGCATCGATCCCGGATTGTCGCGCTGTTATGCGGATGCCGGATCGCCAGAGGCGTTTCCAGCAAAACACGATCTGATCTAGCGGGGCGGTTCGCGCAGCAGGAAGGCGGGAACGTGTTCGCCCTTGCCGAAGGGCTGATTGTCGTCTGGCATCGAATCGCCGCCCGATGCGGCCTGGCCCTGCCGCACACGCGGTGCAGGCTTGCTGTCACGGGCGGGGCGCGGTGAACGTCTGCGTGGCGAACGGGTGCGTTGTCCGGTCGGCGGCAGTTCCGCATCCTGTGTCGCGGTTGCCACGGTTTCTGCAGCTTCCGCAGCTTCTTCTGTCTGCGGCACCTGAACGGTTTCGGCGACGTTTTCATCCGTGTCTGCGGTATCAGGCGCGGCGTCCGGCGCGGGTTTGCCGCTGAGTTCCATTACGGGAATCGGCTTGCCGAGCATCTTGTGGATCGCGTCGAGATACCGGCTGTCCTCGCGGGTCGCCAGCGTGATGGCGCGACCGGACCGGCCGGCACGTCCCGTGCGGCCGATACGGTGGATATAGTCTTCCGCATGGGTCGGCACGTCGAAATTGAACACATGTCCCATGGAAGGAATGTCGAGGCCCCGGGCCGCGACGTCGGAACACACCAGAAAGGTGAGTTCGCCGGCCTTGAACTGCGCCAGTGTCTTGGTGCGGCTGAACTGGTCCATATCGCCATGCAGGGCGCCGGCGTTCAGGCCATGACGCTGTAGGGAGCGCTGCAGGACACCGATATCGCGTTTGCGGTTACAGAAGATAATGGCGCTTTCGGCCCCTTCGGAATCGATCAGGCTGCGCAGGACATCGCGTTTGTCCTTGGCCTGACACCTGATAACCGATTGTCTGACCGTCTGGGCGGCGCTGGCCGGCGGGTCGACGGATACTTCTTTCGGGTTCAGCAGGAATTTCTTCGAAAGCCGCCGGATTTCATCGGGCATCGTTGCCGAGAAAAACAGGGTCTGGCGGATCGTGGGCAGCAGCCCGACAATCTTTTCGACATCGGGCATGAAACCCATGTCGAGCATGCGGTCGGCCTCATCGATGACCAGGGTCTTGACGTCGCGCAACAGGATCTTGCCGCGTTCGGCATGGTCCAGCAGGCGGCCCGGTGTCGCGATCAGGACATCGACGCCCCGGTCCAGCAACTTGTTCTGCTCATCGAAGGAAACGCCGCCGATCAGCAATGCCATCGTCAGCTTGTGGTACTTGCCATAGGTTTCGAACTGCTCCGCGACCTGCGCCGCCAGTTCGCGGGTTGGCTCCAGGATCAGAGAGCGCGGCATGCGCGCCCGGGCGCGTCCCTGCGCCAGTATTTCGATCATGGGCAGTGTAAAGGATGCGGTTTTGCCGGTACCGGTCTGGGCACAGCCCAGCAGGTCCCGGTTCATCAGCACATAAGGAATTGCCTGCGCCTGAATAGGCGTTGGCGTGTCGTATCCGGCATCTGCAACCGCACGCAGGATATCGTCACTAAGTCCGAGGT
>CAXBEC010000169.1:0-6739 GCA_963974145.1 uncultured Alphaproteobacteria bacterium
CCCGCGACCATCGTCATGCCGCGCACCACGCCGGACATCAAGGTGCAGGCGGTCGACAAGCTGAAAGCGCGCATCGTCCTGCATGGCGACGATTACCAGGACGCCTATCTGCATTCGCTGGAAATCGCCGCGGCCAAAGGACAGACCTTCGTGCATCCCTATGACGATCCGCATGTGATCGCCGGCCAGGGCACGGTCGGCATGGAAATCCTGCGCCAGTGCACCAGCGACATCGATGCGATTTTCGTTCCCGTCGGCGGCGGCGGCCTGATTTCAGGCATTGCCGCCTATGTGAAGGCTTTGCGACCAGACATCAAGATTATCGGCGTCGAACCTGTCGACGCCGCCTCCATGACCCGGTCACTGGAAAAAGGCCGCCGCGTCGTACTGGATGAGGTCGGCATCTTCGCCGACGGCGTCGCCGTGCGGCAGGTCGGCAAGGAAACCTTCCGTATTGCCCGCAAGCTGGTCGACGACATGGTGCTGGCCGGGGTTGATGAAATCTGCGCCGCGATCAAGGACCTTTTCGAAGATACCCGCAGTATCGCCGAACCCGCCGGCGCCCTGGCTACGGCGGGGCTGAAGAAATATGCGGCTGAACACGGCCTGAAGGGAAAGACACTGGTCGCCATCAACAGCGGTGCCAATGTCAATTTCGATCGGTTGCGCCATATCGCGGAACGCGCCGAACTGGGCGAAAATCGGGAATCCCTGTTTGCGGTGACCATCCCGGAACGGCCTGGCAGTTTCCGCAAATTCTGCGGTATCCTCGGCAAGCGGTCGGTGACGGAATTCAATTACCGGTACGCCGACCGGACCGAGGCAAAAATCTTTGTCGGCGTGCGGCTGAACGGCGGCGAGGCCGAAAAATCTGCCATACTGGAGGCCCTTCACAAGGGCGGTTATCCGGTCGTCGACCTGACCGATAACGACACGGCCAAACTGCATATCCGGTATATGATCGGCGGCAGCCCGAAGGATCTCGACAATGAAGTACTGTACCGTTTTCAGTTTCCCGAACGGCCCGGCGCTCTACTGAATTTCCTCACCCATCTGGGCGGGCGCTGGAATATCAGCCTGTTCCATTACCGCAATCATGGCGCCGCATTCGGGCGGGTGCTGTGCGGCATGCAGGTACCCAAACCGGATATGCCGGAATTCCGGAAATTTCTGGACGCGACGGGATACCGTCACTGGCCGGAAACCGGAAACCCCGTCTACCGGGCATTCCTGCACTAGACAAAGATTTTGGGCGTCAGGCGACCTTCAGCGATATTACTTCCATCGCCGAAACACTGCGCGGATCCGTCAGCGCGGTTTCCAGTTCGGGATAATCCGTGGAATCGCTGATCGCAGAGCACAGAATCATGTCCGGCGTTTTCCAGTCACGACCCAGCGGCAGCATCAGATGCGATACGATTTTCTCGTACCCCATCGAATATCCCATCCGTTCCGTGACGTGGACCGGCGCCTTCAGTCGATAGGGCATCATGTAGGCCTGTTCGAGATAGGTGCCGTATTCCGGAGTGGTCACTTCCTCGACAAACTGCCTGTCCGGCGGCTGGCTGAACCGCGCGGACATCGCCGTCCCGACCACCCGATAACGAAATTTCGGGCCCGGCTGGACAATATCCACCAGCGCAACATACGGCAGCAGTTTCGGAATATCCACCGGGTCGAAATCAACCCGGGAGGGCATCGCATGCTCGCCCCTGATTTCCTCCCAATATGCAAACAACGCCCGATGCCTGCCATACCGCAACACGGCATGCAGGTCCGCCGGCAATACCTCTATGTTTTCCGCCTGATTCATTTAACTCCGAACTTCATTACGCATACGCCTTCCCTGTGCCGGTTTGGGACCATGGCGGCGCGGTGGCGACAACTGGCACTGACATCAACTGTGACTACAGAAAAGGGCAGATTTCCGAGAATAAATTGGCCGTAATGGGGCATGCGCAGAGCTGCCCCCCGGCACAGGGAACATTGCCCCACGCCCCGTCACGACAACCGGAGAGCCGCGACACAATGCAAGACAAAAACCCAATTTCTTCGCGTCGATAACGCCAGCCCACCTCCCCGAAACGCCTGCCCGAGCTCTCCCAAGCAAGATGCACGCCAAAGTTTTTTAGTTAATATTTTCATTGCTTTAGGCAATTTTCGACAGACGCCGACAGACAGATTCAATGAGAGGTGTAAAAATTTCCGTCACATCCCTCCGGAACAGAACAGGCCACAGCGACAACTCGCCGGAAAAAATCTTTTTTTTCAAAATCTTATAAGGTTTTTGAAAATTGAAATAAAATTGTAAAGAATTCCGGCGCCCAGCTCCCCGGGCGGTTACGCCCGATGCGAAGCCACGCACTGCAAAACGACGACGGTCTGTTATGATGCCTGCCAATCCCCGGCCGCCGCAAAACAGGAATCATGCCATGACAGTCAACACACAATCCGATTACAGCACCGCCGTCATCGGCCTCGGATCAATGGGGTACGGTATCGCTGAATCGCTCCTGAATGCCGGTCTTCGGGTCTGGGGATTCGACATTGATCCGGCACGCGAGGCATCCCTGCGCGACAAGGGCGCGCGCCCGGAGCCCCGCGATGAAGCCATCGGCCAGGCGGACACCGTCATCTGCGTCGTCGTCAATGCGGCGCAAACAGAAGCGGTCCTGTTCGGCGAAAACGGCATCGCAGACAGGATGATGGATGGCGCCGTCTTTGTTTCCTGTGCGACCGTGGCGCCGGAATTCGCCCGCGCCATGTCGGCACGGCTGGCCAAAATGGGAGTCGATTATCTGGACGCACCGATGAGCGGCGGTTCGGTCCGCGCCGCCGAAGGCAAGCTGTCCATGATGGCATCGGGCGCACCGGGCGCCTTCGACCGTGCAGCGCCCGCGCTGGACGCCATCACGGAAACGCTGTTCCGGCTCGGCGACGAAGCCGGCACCGGTTCCGCCCTGAAGGTCGTCAACCAGATGCTGGCCGGCATTCACATCGCGGCCGCCGCCGAAGCCGTTACCTTCGGAATGTCACAGGGGATTGCGCCCGCCACCTTGCTGGAAGTCATCTCGAAATGCGCGGGCACCTCGTGGATGTTCGAAAATCGCGTGCCCCATATCGTGGCGGGCGACTACACGCCACATTCCGCGGTCGACATCTTCGTGAAGGATCTGGGTATTGTCGGTGACGTCGCCCACAAGGCGAAATTCTCCGCCCCGCTGACAGCCACTGCGCTACAGCAATTCGTTGCTGCCAGCGGGGCCGGATTCGGACGCGAGGACGATTCAGCCGTCGCAAAGATTTACGCCCGCAATGCCGGCCTGAAACTGCCCGGCGACACCGACTAGAGCAGGTGCTTGCGAAAGAATGCCGCCAGCGGGTCTGACGACGTGTTGGAAGACCGTGTCGCCTGTTCGATATACAGCACCTCGATCGCCCCGCCCGCCTTGCGGTAGTTGGCCGCGAAACGCTCTGGTTCGTTGAGGTCCAGCGGTGAGTCCGGGTCACGATAATCATGCACCGGATCGGGACGTCCCTGGATCCAGATCGCCGGCGGCGTTTCAACTTTCTCACCGCGCTCCAGCGCCAGCATCGGATTGCCCTCCACCATATTGGCTTCGGTTTTCCAATAGGCGTCGTGACGTTCGGGAATATTGCCGACCCATCCCGGCGGGTTGGCGCTGGCGCGCTGGCGTTTGGCATGATTGTAGCGCGAAATCGGGTTAATCACCGGCCAGGTCATGCCGACGCATTGCACCCGGGCGTCGACACCCGCGGCGCCGATATCAATCGCCAGGTAACGCGGGTCCGTCGGCCGCATCGCCGCCAGCATGGCCAGATGCCCGCCGCTGGATTGCCCGGTAATGCCGATACGCGCCGCGTCGAGATTCAGGTCGCCGGCGCGCGCCTTCAGCCAGCGGATGGCTGCGTTGATATCGGCCGATGACGTCGGATAACCGTCGGATGCCTGGCGGAAATCCAGCGCCGCAACCGCAAGCCCTGCATTCGCCAGAACTGCGTCGCGATCTGTGCATTCCGAAAGGTCGCCATTCGTCCAGGCGCCGCCATGCAGGTCGATCACCACCGGAAAGGGCCCCGGCCCCGCCGGCCGGAACAGCCGCAGGGCCAGCCCGCGATCGCCATGGCGGACATATTCGAAATCCTGCGTGGTGAAATTCAGCGTGTCCGTAACCATCACTTACGCCTCCCGTCACAACATTCCATTATCAGTTGCAGGAATTCTGCACCCTGACGGGCGGTATGGTCAATTGCCGCCCGGGTCAGACTGAAAGCCGGGCCGCCTCACGGGTTCAACCGAGCTTGCCCACATGTTCGACATTGTCGGTCAGGCCCGCGCCCGGATGATCGACTGCCCATTCCGCAAGCTGGCTCTGCAGCCAGTCGCAGGCTTCGTCTATCGAATCAGTTACATGGAACAGCGTCAGGTCTTCGATATTGATCGTGCCGTAATCCGCCATCACCTCCAGCTCCATGATCTTCCGCCAGTATTCCGATCCGAACAGCAACAGGGGCAGCTTGCGGCGCAGTTTGCCGGTCTGGACCAGCGTCAGGATCTCCATGAATTCGTCCAGCGTACCGAACCCGCCCGGCATCACGACGGCGGCCTTCGCCATATAGACCAGCCAGAATTTACGCATGAAGAAATAATGAAATTCGAACGCCAGCCCTTCGGAAATGAATTCGTTCGGATATTGCTCGAACGGCAACGAGATATTCATGCCGATGGTGCTGCCGCCGGCTTCCGCCGCGCCGCGATTAGCGGCCTCCATAATGCCCGGTCCGCCGCCGGTCACGACCGAAAAGCGATGTCCGGACACGCCCTGACTGCTGGCCAGGGCGGCGGCCCACTTTGTCAGCCGGTAGGAGATTTCCCGCGCGGCTTCATAATATCGGGACATTTCAACCAGTCGTTCCGCCTTCGCGATTTCAGTGGCGTCAGCACCGGCCGTCGCTTTCAGTGCCGCCAGATTTTCGTTCGCCACGTCGCGCGGCATTGTCCTGGCCGACCCGAAAAAGACGATCGTGTCCTCGATCCCCGCATCGCGCAGCCGTTTCTGCGGTTCCAGATATTCCGCCATGATGCGCAAGACGCGCCCGTCCCGGCTGTCCAGAAATTTCTCGTTCTTGTAAGCCTTGTCCGGCATATGGCGTGGCATCAGGTCATTCTCCGGTTATGTCCGCTGCTGTGATAGAACTCGCCCCTGGAACAGCGCAAGCCAATATATCCCGATGCCGGTAACGATCCCGCATCGGTTCCGGGTGCGGTCAAAAACAGGGCGGGCGGCGCATTGACCCGCAGGTCGTCATGGCGCATCCCAGCCCGGCGGGTAGATCGACCGGGTTTCCTGCGGCACGGACCGGGCGCCAAACGGGGCCGGGGACGGTTCGCCGCCCTGCATTTCCGCTATTTCCGCCGCCAGCCTTCCCGGATCGTGGATTTCAACCGGAACCAGCCGGGACGAAAACGGCCCGAATTTTCCCTGAATATGGACATCAATGGTCCGGTCGGGTTTCAGCGTCGCGCGCCACGGACCCAGCGCCGGCAGGTCGTATCCTTCATAAATACCGGGCGCGACACGCCTGATATCCCTGGTTGTTACCATCCCCGGCATCACCGACATGACAAAGAGATGCGTATAGGGCGTCACCACCACCGCACGGCCCGCTTCGATACGAAACGTCGCCCCGTTGAATGCCAGTGTGTAAACACCATCGATCGGCATCGCCTCGCCGGGCGGAACTTCGGACTCATCCGGCAATAGCGCCCGCATCTGTCCCCATGCCGGCACCATGAAAAGACACAGGCACAGTAACGTCACGGCGCTCATCAGCGCCCTGTAGCGCCGGGGCCGGAAAGCCGCTCCCATAATTAAAATTTCTGAACTGTCCTGTCGCAAAAAACCGTTCGCCACTGGTTGCATCCATGCGCGTATGCATGGGTATATATTACATGTCGGGTTAACGCAGCAGCAGGAAGCCGGATTGACTTTCGCCAGATTCACATTTGCGAGACTTTACCTGTGCGCTCTCGTCGGGCTTTGCGGGATCGCCGTTGCCGCCATGGCTGCCGACGCCACGGAAATGACGGTTCAGCTGCGCACGACCGAAGCGTCGGATGCGCCGGTCACGCAGTCCGTGCGCCTGTACAGCAAGTCCTATGCCCTGGTGATCGGCAATGACGCCTATACCGGCAGCTGGCCGCGCCTGTCCAACGCGGTGAAGGACGCGCAACTGGTGGCCGAAGCACTCGAAGCCAAAGGGTTCGAGGTCACGCTGAAAACCGACCTGAAATACCGGGACCTGGTCGAGGCGTTCGAAAAATTCTTCCTGGAAACCGGCGAAGACCCCGAGGCGCGCCTGTTCGTCTGGTATGCCGGGCATGGCTATTCCGAACGGGGCGAGGGTTACCTGGTACCGGTCGATGCGCTGGATCCGGAGGAAGGCGGCCGGTTCCGGCGCCGTGCCCTGTCGCTGCGGCGGATGGGCGAATATGTGCGCGGCGCCGATGCGCTGCATGTCCTGGCCGTGTTCGACTCATGCTTTTCCGGCACGATCTTCAATGTCGGCCGCGCGAAACCACCGGCCGCGATCACCCATGCGACCACACGCCCGGTCCGCCAGTTCCTGACCAGCGGCGATGCGGGCCAGGAAGTGTCCGATGACGGCACATTCCGCAAACTGTTCATCCGCGCGATCAACGGCGAAACCCGCGCCG
>CAXBEC010000170.1:0-6737 GCA_963974145.1 uncultured Alphaproteobacteria bacterium
AGGTCGGTACGGATGAAACAGTCGCGGCTGCCTTGCTCGCGGCCGGTGCTGGGCATACCCGCACGACACCGGTCAGCGGATCGCCGCGGGCGCCCTATTGCATGATGGGCGTGTGTTTCGATTGCCTTGTCGAAATCGACGGGGTGCCAAACCAGCAGGCCTGCATGATCCGTGTCCGGGAGGGCATGCGGATCCGGCGGCAGGACGGAATCCGGCGACTCGATCCATGACACGGGCTGGCGAACGCGACCTTCTGGTGATTGGCGCAGGACCGGCCGGGCTCGCCGCCGCGTCAGAGGCTGCCGGACTGGGGCTTTCGGTCCTGCTGCTTGATGAGCAGGGTGCACCAGGCGGACAGATTTATCGCGGCATCGAAACGGCGCCGCCGGCGGTGAAACGGATACTGGGCAAAGAATACCGGCAGGGTTCCACTCTGGCCGAGGCTTTCCGGCAATCAGGCGCCGAATATCGGGCCGGCGCGAGTGTCTGGCGGGTCGATGGCGATGGGACGGTGGCCTATTCCTGGAACGGCGCGGCGGTGATCGCAAAGGGACGCCGTGTTCTGGTTGCGACCGGGGCGATGGAGCGACCCGTGCCGATCCTCGGCTGGACCCTGCCTGGCGTCATGTCGGCGGGCGGTGCGCAGACATTGTTGAAATCATCAGGCATTGTGCCGGCCGGTCGTATCGTCATCGCGGGCAACGGGCCGCTGGCATTACTGATCGCAACGCAGCTCATTACCGCCGGCGCGGATGTGGTGGCGCTTCTGGAGACCACGGAATTCGGCGATTATCTGGCCGCAGCGCCGCACCTGCCTCGCGCAATACAGGCGGGTGACTATCTGGCCAAAGGCAAGCAGATGCGCCGGGACATCCTGAGGGCCGGCGCTACGATCTGTTCCGGCGTCGCAGGCCTGGCCGCGACGGGCGATGACAGGGTGCAGGCTGTTACATTCGAAACGGCCGGAACGCGCCACACGCTGCCGGTTGATACGCTGTTGCTGCATGCGGGAGTCGTTCCCAATGTGCAGATTACGCGGCAACTGAATTGCGACCATGAATGGATTGCGGGACAGCGCTACTGGCGTCCGGTACTGGATGGATGGGGTGCTACGAGCTGCAATGTGATTGCGGTGGCAGGGGATGGGGGTGGCATCATCGGCGCCGAAGCTTCCGCATTGGCAGGCCGGTTGTCGGCGCTGGATGCGGCGCGGCGATGCGGCGTGATCGAATTGGCGGAGCGCGACCGTCGTGCCAGGAACATTCGCGATGCAATGAGCCGCCATATGGCAATCCGGCCCCTGCTCGATGCGCTATTTCGACCCGACCCCGCATTCTGTGTGCCGCCGGAGGATGCAACGATTGTTTGCCGCTGCGAGGAAGTCACAGCAGGCGATATCCGCGCTGCGGTCGGTGAAGGTGCGATGGGGCCGAACCAGTTGAAGGCGTTCACCCGTTGCGGCATGGGGCCGTGCCAGGGCCGGATGTGCGGATTGACGGTCGCTGAAATCATTGCCGCATCGCGTAGTGCAACGATGGACGAAACCGGCTATTACCGCATCCGACCACCGATCAAGCCGTTGACGCTCGGCGAGCTTGCTGCGCTTGAAGATGAATAGGCCCAGGAAAATAGTATCTATGTCCCAACCAGCCGCTTTCGAACTCGACCATACCGGTGTCGCCGTGCGTGATCTGGATGCCGCCGAAGCGGCCTATCGGCGACTTGGCTTCAATCTGACGCCACGCAGCATTCATTCCGGATCGGTGGAACCGGGCGGGCCGGTGGTGCCCTGGGGCTCGGGCAACCATTGCGCCATGTTCGCCGACGGCTATCTGGAAATCGTCGGTTTGACCGACCCGTCCCTGCACAGTTCGGTGAAGACATTCCTTGAACGTTATGAAGGGGCGCATATTGTCGCCCTTGGCAGCGGCGATACGGATGCGACCTTCAAGGCGCTCAGCGCCCGGTCGGAAGGCGTCAAGGCACCGGTCCGGTTGCAGCGCGATGCAGCGTTTGGTCCGGACGGGGCGGAAACCCGACTGGCGGCCTTCAGCAATATCAGCATCGATTCCGCCTTTTTTCCCGAGGGCAAGCTGATTTTCATCGAACACCTGACCCGCGACGTCATCTGGCAACCGCATCTGCTGGAACATCCGAATGGCGCGGTCGCCCTGGCGGAGGTTGGCTTCTGCGTCGAGGATGTCACGGCAACCAGTGCAAAGCTGGCCCGGCTGCTGGATCTGGAATGGAAAGAAGTTATGCCCGGCGTGGCGCGGTTCACGCTGCCGCGCGGCACAATCTATGTCATGAACGCCGCCGCGATGGCGAAATGGACGCCGGGCGTGACCCCGCCAGCCATTCCCTGTGTCGCGGCTATCGGCTTTGCCGTGCGGGACCTGGACGTCACCCGCTTCCTGTTGCGGGACAGCGGTATCGCCTTCACCGAGCATCAATATCCGGCCCTGTGGATCATACCCGAATATGCCTGCGGTCCGGTGGTATCGTTTATACAGGCGTAGAACCAACCTCTATGTGAACTGATTGAAAACCCAGGCAGCAGACGGAAAACAATGAGTGATTATCTGAGTCAACACGACGTTCAGAAGATGCTGGACGCGTCACCCTATCTCGCCTTCATGGGCATCCTGGTCGATACGATCGACCCCGGGAATGACACGCTGGTCCTGCGCCTGCCGATGCGACCGGAATTCGAGCGCCGGCCGGATTCAGGGCAGTATCATGGCGGTGTGATTGCCTCGCTGATTGATACGGCCGGCGATTATGCATTGGCCATGCGCGTCGGCAATGTCGTGCCGACGGTCAATTTCCGGACGGATTTCCTGCGCCCGGCGAGCCATACCGAACTGAAGGCGACGGCGCGGGTGCGGCGCATCGGCAAGACCATTGCCGTCGTTGATATCGACGTGCATGACGCGGATCACAAGCTGATAGCGATTGGTCGCGGGACCTATATTCCCCACGCGGGGTAGGGGGAGCCGGTTCTAGCGCGCCGGTTCCGGTTCCGGTTCCGGCGGCGGTGCAGTCTGTTTGCATTCCAGCACCCAGACGTCATAAACGGGGTGCTCCAGCGCCGAAATTGCCGGGCTGGAGGCGAACATCCAGCCATGGAACAACGATACAGGCTGCTCCCCCTGGCGCGCCTCGTATATATCGAGGAAGGCGGTCGATTCCGGTGGTTCCTCCGGCGGTGTCCGGTCGCAACTGCGCAGGGTTATCGACAGCGTGCCGAATTGCACCGCAACGCCGAGTGGCGCTTCAAAGGTTGAGACGCGCGCCGTGACCTTGTCCAGGCCCTGCAGAACGGCGAGGTCGCCCGGAAAGGCGATAGCCGGTGGCGCTGCAAACAGCGACAGCAGCAGCCCCGGGACGAGCCACCGCCTGTCAGCCGCCATCGGTAACCAGGAAGATAACCTTGCCAAGCAATTCCTCTAACCCGACGACGTCCTTGGTGCGTGCCAGTTGGCCGTTGGCGGCCACCATCGTCTTGCTTTTGCCGGGTTCAAGGCGAACATATTTTCCGCCCAGCAGCCCGTCGCTGGATATCGTGACCAGAGTGTCGTCGGGCAGTTTGATCCGGTCTTCGATATTCATGGATACCACGGCCCGATAGATGCTCTGGTCCACGGCCATGTTGGTCACCGCGCCGACCTTTACGCCGCCGACCCGAACATCGCTGCCAACGGTCAACCCGTCGATGGCATTGAAATGCGCCTTGACCGTATAGCCGAGATTGGGCCGGATATCTGCGGAGCTATAGGCGAATGCAAAGAAGACGCCGGCGACAAGCAGCACGACAGCGCCCAGGATCGTTTCGATGATGCTGCGCTTCATTTGTTTTCGCTGCTCCCCTCGTTAGCTTTTGCCCGCCGTTCTTCCGCCCAAAGGATAACTTTCTCCAGTAATGCCTCGACGATCACAGAGTCCTGGACATACTCGAAGGAATCACCAGGGGCGAGCATGTCTTCCGCGCCGCCCACATCCAGCTTGATATGTTTCCCGCCCAGCATCCCGTCGCTGGCTATTACCGCGGCGGTGTCCTGCGGTAGTTTTATTTCGTCGCGTATCGTGAAAGTCAGGACCGCCTGCAGGTTCTCTGCGTCGAATTCAAGACGGGTCACCTTGCCAACCGGAACGCCGGCCAGCAGGACATTGGTGCCGATGGCGACGCCGTCGACCTGATTATACCGTGCCTTCAATTCATATCCCTGGGTCGATTCCGTGCGCGCGTCACCACTGAAAAAGACGTAGCCGAGCAGCGGCGTTGACAGGATCAGGAATGCGCCAACAAGGATATGAAGTGTTTCACGGTTCATTGTATCTGTAGTGTACCGGCGATTGCGGCGGAAATACGGGTTATTCCGGTTTCCATGCGTCATAATCTCCCGTCGCCTTCGCGCGATGGCCGCCGCGCAGCGTATGACCGGCCGGGCGGTAGGCATCCGGCGTGCCGGTCAGATTCGGGATATGCGGTTTCTGCCAGCTGTACCGGGAATTGTCGGCCTCGTTAGGGACGTCCTTCACCGTGTAGTGCAGCCAGGCGTTCCACTGCGCCGGAACAGCGCTTGCTTCGTCACCGTGTTTGTATACGACCCAGCGTTTGCGACGCCGGTTCTCCGCGGAACGCCGTTCCTGGAAATACCGGTTGCCGAATTGGTCTGTGCCTACGGACTCGCCTTTGAGCCAGGTAATCAGTCGGGTAATTGCCGTTGTCATCGCGGTGGGGGCTCCCATTGCTACGCAGCTTCTGCCGCAGGCGGAATATTGCACTTGCGGTGCGCGCCGTCCAGCAAAGTACGGCCCCGGATTTCGGTCCGGAACCGGAATTTTAACCCTAAATCAGAGTTCTTTCGGAAATATTACCGCAAGATGTGCGTAATAAAAGTTAAGAAACCACAAAATCTAGTTGCAATACTCAAGGCGTTGTGGCGAAATAGTGACAGTTCCCTATATGTGGTATCAGAGGGTGACTTTTCGTTGTGATGCCGGGGTTTGCAGGGAGCGATGGTGGGGAGGGCGTCTCCAGGGGTTTTGGGAACAGTCCGCCGCGCAGGTTTGACAAAAACAAATACAGTGCCGGGGTCATTATTTCATGCGTATAGAGCGCCGATTCACAGTCGAAGGACAATCCGCTTTTTCCGGAATCGAATTTCGGGAAACCGTTAGCGAAATTCGCAATCCGAACGGATCCACCGTGTTCCGGCAGGATGGCATCGAAGTGCCGGCCAGCTGGAGCCAGGTCGCCTGCGATGTGCTGGCGCAGAAATATTTTCGCAAGGCCGGTGTTCCGGTCCATCTGAAGCGGGTCGAAGAAAACGACGTGCCGTCATGGCTCTGGCGCAGCGTCCCCGATGAGGCGGCGCTGGAAGCAATTCCGGCGAAGTCCCGGTTCGGCGGGGAAATCAGCGCCAAGCAGGTTTTCAACCGGCTTGCGGGCACCTGGACCTACTGGGCCTGGAAGGGCGGGTATTTCGATACGGAAGATGACGCCAGGACCTATTACGACGAAATGCGCTATATGCTGGCAAAGCAGATGGCCGCGCCGAACTCGCCGCAATGGTTCAATACCGGGCTGCACTGGGCCTATGGAATCGACGGGCCGGCGCAGGGTCATCATTACGTTGATTACAAGACCGGCAAGTTGACCCGGTCCGAATCCGCCTATGAACATCCGCAGCCGCATGCCTGCTTCATCCAGTCCGTCGGTGATGACCTGGTCAATGAAGGCGGTATCATGGACCTCTGGGTGCGCGAAGCGCGCCTGTTCAAATACGGCTCCGGCACCGGCAGTAATTTTTCCAGCATCCGCGGCGCCGGCGAGCCGCTGTCCGGCGGCGGAAAGTCCTCGGGGCTGATGAGCTTCCTGAAGATCGGCGACCGTGCTGCGGGCGCGATCAAATCCGGTGGCACAACCCGGCGTGCGGCCAAGATGGTGATCGTCGATATCGACCATCCCGATGTCGAAACCTATATCGACTGGAAGATGATCGAGGAGCAGAAAGTCGCCGCCCTGGTGACCGGCTCCCGGACGAATAAAAAGCATCTCGCTGCGGTTATGGCCGCCTGCCAGCACGGTGAGCTGGACGACACGGCGCGCTGCGACCCGAAGCAGAATAAGGTTCTGAAATCGGCCATTATTGCCGCCCGCAAGGCGGATATTTCGGAAAACTACATCCAGCGCGTGCTGCAGTTCGCGCGGCAGGGTTATAGCTCGATCGAATTCGAAACCTATGACACGGACTGGGATTCGGAAGCCTATCTGACGGTTGCCGGGCAGAACGCGAACAATACCGTGCGGGTCAACAATGACTTCATTGCCGCGGTCGATGAAGACCGCGAATGGGAACTCGTCAATCGCAAGGACGGGTCCGTTGCCAAGACGGTGCGTGCGCGCGACCTGTGGGACCAGATCGCCCATGCGGCATGGTCCTCCGCGGATCCGGGTATGCAATACGACACGACGATCAATGAATGGCACACCTGCAGTGCCTCGGGCAGGATCAATGCGTCCAACCCGTGTTCGGAATACATGTTCCTGGACGATACGGCGTGCAACCTGGCCTCGCTCAACCTCATGGCATTCCAGAGCGGTACCGAAGGCGACGGGCAGAGCGCCCTGCAATTCGATACCGACGGATTCGAGCACGCGGTCAGGCTGTGGACACTGACGCTTGAAATCGCCGTGCTGATGGCGCAGTTCCCGTCAAAGGAAATCGCAG
>CAXBEC010000171.1:0-6675 GCA_963974145.1 uncultured Alphaproteobacteria bacterium
TCCGGACTCGCCTTTATTTCGCCCCAGCGCATGGCCGACGGCGCCATGGACCAGGCGACCTTCGAAACCTTCCGCATCCTGCAGAACAGCTTTGCCGAGCCGGCATTATGGCGATTCAGAGAATCGGTAACCGAGGCGATCAGCGCCGGCGCAGCGCCGGGCAGCCTGCCGGACAATGAGACGCCGCATCCCGATACCCTGCGCCTGATCCTGCGGCAGATCGAATATACCGACGGCCCTTCGGCAACCCTGACCGCGTGGCGCGACGCTTTCGATAGCGCCTGAGAAACGCAGCGAATATTCCCGTGTCCCGGGCAGGGGGCTATCCAATGCAGCGCCAACGTGGTTTGCTCATTGGCCGTTTCCTGACGCAGCGGCACAGACCGCTGCCACCAGCATCAGCTTACTGAACGTTTTGGAGCACGAATGAAGACGCCTGAAGAACAGCCCGAAAAGCAGCTATTCGCCGAATCACTGGGGGAAGGCCCGGCCCTGGGCCGGTTGAAGGGGCGCCGTATCCTCATCGTTGGCGCGGGTCAGCGCGGTGATACGGCCAGCACCAGCCTTCTGGGCAACGGTCGCGCGATCAGCCGTGTATTCGGCCGCGAAGGCGCCCATGTCGCCTGCGCGGACATGAATTCCGAGGCCGCGGCGGCGATCGCGCGGGAAATCACCGATGCGGGCGGCCAGGCGACGCCGGTAACCGCGGATGTCTCCATCCCCGAAGACGTGACCCGCATGGTCGCCGAATCGGCGGAGGCGATGGGCGGCATGGACGGGATCGTGCTCAATGTCGGCATCAGCGGCACGCCTGCCGGCCTGGCAGGCCAGACCGTGGAACGCTGGGACCGCGCCTTTGCGATCAACCTGCGCAGTCATATGCTGACCTGCCAGGCGGCCTTCCCGGTCCTGTCGCCAGGCGCCTCGATCATCTTCATTTCTTCTGCAGCCGCCATCCGGCCCGGCGGCAACAAGCCCGACTACGACACGTCGAAAGCCGCCCTGGGCGGGTTGATGCGCCATGTCGCGATGGAAGGCGAGCCCAAGGGCTTCCGCGCCAATGTCCTGCTGCTCGGCATGGTCGACACGCCGATGGGGGCGGCCGCATCGGCGGCGAACCCGAACCGCTCGAAACGCTGGATTCCCTATGGCCGGCAGGCGACCTCCTGGGAAACCGGCAATACCGCACTTTTCCTGATGTCACATGAGGCGTCTTATGTGAACGGCCATATCCTGGTCATGGATGGCGGCCGCACCACGATCCGCAACACGTGAAATCGCGCCAGAGCATGAGAAAGCGACCCGCCTGATGGCGCGAACCCCACTGACCGCCTCCGTCCGCGGTATCCTCTGCATGGTCGCGGGCATGGCCCTGCTGACCCTGAACAATGCCTTTCTCAAGACGCTTTCGCTCGATTATCCACCAGGACAGCTGGTCGCGATGCGCGCGGTTTTTGTCTTTATCCCGATCGGGATACTGGCATGGTATGCGGGCGGATGGCAGAGCCTCAGGATCAACAGTTACAAGGGTCAGTGCATTCGTGCCGGATTCCTGGTCATCACCCAGTTTCTGATGGTCACCAGTCTCGCGCTGCTGCCGCTGGCGGATGTTACGGCCCTGTCATTTTCCGGGCCGCTGGTGCTCACGGCGCTGGCGCCGGTCATTCTCGGCGAGCATGTGGGCTGGCGGCGCTGGACGGCGGTGACCGTCGGTTTCGCCGGCGTGCTGGTCATGCTGCGGCCCGACCCGGATGTTTTCCGGATCGCAGCGCTGCTGCCACTCGGCGCCGCCGTCAGCGGCGCGCTGCGCGACCTTGTCACACGCAAGATCAGCACCGGAGAATCGTCCACCGCGATCCTGTGTTTTTCCACAGCGGCGGTTCTGTTTTTCGGCCTGTTGAGCCTGCCATTAGCCAGTGCGCCTATCGATTACGGCGATCTTCCGGTTCTGGCACTGGCCGGGTGCCTGCAGGGCGCTGCCCATTTTGTCCTGATCGAGGCCTTCCGCTATGGCGAGGCGGCGGTTATCGCGCCGTTCAAATACGCGGCGCTGCCCTGCGCCACGCTGTACGGTTTCGTGATGTTCGGCGATATTCCCGATATGTGGATTGTCGTCGGTGCGCTGCCTGTGGTCGCAAGCGGCCTCTACATCCTGCACCGGGAGCGGCGACGGCGATGATTGAGCCTGGCAAGTACCGGATCAATTCCGGTCGCGGCATTGCCTGCATGGTCGGCGGCATGGGCGTACTGACCGCGAGCGACGCGGTCGCGAAATGGCTGACAGAGGGATATCCGACGGGCGAGATCATTTTCGTGCGCGGTTTCTTCGTCCTCATCCCCATCGTGCTGATATCGCTGCGGTCAAGCGGCGGACTGGCCGGATTGCGCATCGTGAACTTCAAGGGGCAGGGGCTCCGGGCCGGGATGTTCATCCTTTCAGTTTTCTGCTTCCTGACCGGGCTGCGCTACAATCCGCTGGCCCTCAATGTGGCCATCGCCTTCGCCAATCCCCTGTTCATAACCGCGCTGGCGCCGTCCATGCTGGGCGAGACTGTCGGCTGGCGGCGCTGGTGCGCCGTGCTTGCCGGTTTCGCCGGTGTCGTGGTCATCGTTAAACCCTTTGGCGATGTACTCAATATTTACGCCCTGTTACCACTTGGCGCCGCGGCAGCCGGCGCCATACGCGATATCCTGACACGCAAGATCAGCCCGACCGAGTCCTCCGCATCAATGCTGTTCTGGGCGACTGCCGCGGTCAGCCTTGCAGGATTTACGACAATCGCCGGGGGTAACTGGCAGATGCCGCCCCTGCCGGACTTCGTCCTGATGGTTCTGGCCGGCTTACTGGCCGGCACGGCGCATTACCTTCTGATCGAAGCCTTTGTCGTTGCCGAAGCCGCGCTGGTGGCGCCGTTCCGCTATTCCGCCCTGCTCTGGGGGGTCGCCCTTGGTTACATCCTGTGGGATGAACTGCCTGCGGTCCATGACTGGATAGGAATCGCCCTGCTTGTTGGCAGCGGGCTGTATATTATTCACCGGCAGGCGGTGGGGCGGAAAGCCGCACACAGCAAGGGCTAACGGGTGCCCGCAAGGGTTTGTTGCGGCAAAAAGGCCGTTATGGCAGAAACAGGCCATCGTAACGCCTTTGCAGCCTTGGAGTTTGCATGCCCGTACAGCATATGATGCGTCTGGCTACCGTTTTTTCGTTTCTGGCCATCGGGGCGCCAGCCGCGGCGGAACAGGATTTCGGTGCATGGCTCACGGAACTCCGCGCCGAAGCCAGCGGCAAGGGGATATCCGAGGCGACTCTGGATGCCGCGCTGAACGGTATTGCCCCCATTCCGCGGGTTGTTGAACTGGACCGCAGACAGCCCGAATTCACCCTGACGTTCGAACAGTATATGCAGCGTGTCGCGCCGGAATCCCGGGTTCAGAAGGGCCGTCAAAAGCTGGCTGAGAACCGGGCGCTTCTGGAGGAGGTGTCCCGCAAATACGGGGTGCAGCCGCAGTTTATCGTGGCATTCTGGGGCGTTGAAACCGATTTCGGTCGCGTGACCGGTGGTTTCAAGGTCATACCGGCGCTCGCGACGCTGGCCTATGATGGCCGCCGCGGCGCTTTCTTCCGCAAGGAACTGTTCCATGCCCTGACCATCATTGATGGCGGCCATATCAAGGCCGAAGATATGCTGGGCTCCTGGGCCGGGGCCATGGGCCAGCCGCAATTCATGCCGTCGAGCTTCACCGGCTATGCGGTCGATTACGATGGCGACGGCCGCAAGGATATCTGGACGACCAAGGCCGATGTATTCGGGTCTGCCGCCAATTACCTGTCCCGGTATGGCTGGCGCGGCGACGAACGCTGGGGGCGCGAAGTAAAACTGCCGCAGGGCTTCGATATGTCCCTGCAGGGCGACAAGACACAAAAGCCGGTCAACGAATGGGCGTCACTCGGCGTCAAGATGCCGGACGGCAGCGCCCTTCCGAAGTCGGACATCAGTGCATTCGTGGTCATCCCGGAAAAGGACAAGGGACCGGCTTTCCTCGCATACAAGAACTATAGCGTCATTCTGAAATGGAACCGCAGCCATTACTATGCACTGGCCGTCGGGCATCTGGCAGACCGGATCGCGGGAGGCTGATTTGCAGCATATCGCGGCATTTCAGGCGGTTGCACGTTAGATGCGCCAGGCCCGCACCATAAGCCCGCGCTTCCGGCTTATCGCCGCCGCCGCGACATTGCTGATCCTCGGCGGATGCGCCGAAACGCAGTTCGTCATTTCAGGAGCCAAGCGACTTTCCGGATCGACAGATGCATCAGCCAGCAGGGCTGCGAACGGACACTACAAGATCGGCGACCCGTACAAGATTGCCGGTGTCTGGTATTATCCGAAAATCGACTATCGCTATTCGGAAACGGGTATCGCATCCTGGTACGGGCCACAGTTCGATGGCAAGCCGACCGCCAATGGCGAAATTTTCGACATGAACCAGATCAGCGCGGCGCACCGGACCCTGCCATTGCCCAGCATCGTCCGCGTCACGAACCTCAGCAACGGTCGCTCGCTCAAGGTCCGGGTCAACGACCGGGGGCCATTTGCCCATGGCCGGATCATCGACCTGTCGCGCCGTTCGGCGCAATTGCTGGGATTTGAAATGCAGGGCACCGCCAAGGTAGAGGTGACGGTTCTGGAAGCCGAAAGCCGGCAAGTCGCCTCGAATTACGGGCAACGTCACGAATCCCCGGAACCGCAGCCCCCGCCGCCAACCGCCGCCCCCCGGGTCGCGGTGACAAGCTCGACACTGGCCCCGCCGCCGGGAACCCGCGCAGCAGCGCCACCGAGCAGTGACCATGCGGTTGTCGCGGTGCGGGACACACCGGTTCGCGCGGTCCGACAGGAAGCCGTGACACCGGCGGTCACCGATGAAGTGACAATCGTACCGGTCAGCGGCGATCCCCGGATCTACGTCCAAGCGGGGGCATTCAGCCAGTTCGACAACGCAAACCGTCTGCGCGCGTTACTGTCCCCGATCGGCAAGGTGCAGATCCACCAGGTTCAGAATCTCGAGCAGCCATTGTTCCGGGTTCGCTTCGGCCCGCTGCAATCGGTCGAGGAAGCGGATAAAATGCTGGAAACCGTGCTGCGCTCGGGCCAGCAGAACGCCCAGATCGTTGTCGATTAGGGTGCCGCCACATTTGCGGCAATTTTGCCTGCTATTCGGGGGCCGGAGAATGCCATTGTGGAAGATTACGGGAGTATGGGATGTCGTTTAAACGGATAGCGCCGGTTCTGGCCGTTCTGCTTACCCTGGGTGCCGGATCGGCGCAGGCTATCGATACGGGGGCGCGACAGGCCATTCTGATCGAATATGAAACCGGCGATGTTCTTTACAGCAAAGCCGCCGACGAGGTCATGTACCCCGCATCCATGACCAAGATGATGACTGTCTACATGCTGTTCGAACGGCTGAAGAACGGCAGCCTGTCGCTCGAGGACACCTTCAGCGTCAGCGAATATGCCTGGCGCAAGGGTGGTTCGAAGATGTTCGTGAAGGTCAACGACCGGGTCAAGGTGGAAGAACTGATCCGGGGCATTGTCGTGCAGTCCGGTAATGATGCGACGATTGTTGTTGCCGAAGGGCTCGCGGGCAGCGAAGAAGCCTTTGCGGAACAGATGACGCGCAAGGCGCGCGAACTGGGTATGAACCAGACGACGTTCCGGAATGCCAGCGGCTGGCCGGATCCGGAGCATGTGACAAGCGCCGCCGATCTGGCGAAACTGGCTATCGCGACTATTCGGAACTTTCCCGAATATTACCATTATTATTCTGAACTTTCATATACTTATAATGAAATCAAGCAGAGCAACCGCAACCCGGTCCTGTACCAGAATATCGGCGCGGACGGGTTGAAAACGGGCCATACGGAGGCCTCCGGATACGGGTTGACCGCGTCGGCCGAGCGTAATGGACGCCGCCTCGTCATGGTCGCCAATGGCTATGATTCCGTGAAGGCGCGGGCAGCCGGCGGTGAACGCCTGATCGACTGGGGCTTCCGGGAATTCGAGAATTATGCGCTGTTCAAGGAAGGCGAAAAGGTCATAGACGCGCAGGTCTGGCTGGGTGATGTGAAAACCGTACCGGCCATTGTCGGCAGATCACTGGTCATGACGATTCCCCGGAAATCCCGCCCGAACATGAAGGCTACGGTGCGGTATGAAGAGCCGCTGCCCGCGCCGATTGCCGCCGGCGCCCAGATCGGGACAGTCGACATTTCCGCACCCGGGATCGAAACCGTATCCCTGCCGCTTCTGGCGGCCCAGGAAGTAAAGCAGCTTGGCCCCGTTGGCCGGCTTGGCGAGGCCTTGCGGCATCTGGTCTGGGGCGGCGGCCATTGAAATGGCGGGTGCTGAAGATGCGACCCGCCCAGGACGATTCATAACGCTGGAAGGCGGGGAAGGGGCCGGCAAATCGACCCAGCGCAACAGGCTGGTCGAATACCTGCAACAAGCCGGGCACACCGTCATAGCGACACGCGAACCCGGCGGGTCCCCCGGTGCGGAGGAAATCCGCCGGCTGCTCGTTGAGGGCGGTACCGGACGCTGGGAGCCGATGACCGAAGCCCTGCTGCATATGGCGGCCCGGCGCGACCATATTGAACGTGTAATCCGTCCGGCG
>CAXBEC010000172.1:0-6669 GCA_963974145.1 uncultured Alphaproteobacteria bacterium
CCTGTCAAACTCGTCCTGTTCCCGGAAATGGATGAACATGCGGATGTCCCCGAAATCACCGAGCAGTGCTGGGGTATCCTCGGCATATCGCCATCGGATATCATGTGCGCAACATCGCGTATGGTGGTAAAGCGACGCGGCGCCGATCGTCCCGTCGTTATGCCCTGCACGCTCTTGCCATATGATCGGGAATTCGAAATGGGCCATACGCTTGACTCGGCATCCCGTGCGGTCAAACTGAACCATCCCCATTGCGCCAAATTCTGTGTCCTGGGCGGCGGTTCCTGCAGCGTAACAGAAGTATAAAAAACCATGTCCAAAGAAGAATTTTCCCCGGAAGGCCACGTAAAACTCAAGTCATTGTATTTCGACGAGATCGAAATCGGCCGCAAGTTCTATATCGCATCCCGAACCATGACGAGCGGGCTGTTCGCCGCCTTCCAGACAGCATCCGGCGATAATCATCCCATCCATTACGATGTCGAGTATTGCCGGCGCCATGGCCATCCGGACCTGCTGGCGCATGGTTTTCAGGTTGTCATCCAGTCGGCCGCCGGCGCGGGTGATTTTCCCCATCTCGTCGGCGATTCGATGATCGGCTTCCTGGAACAATCGTCGCGGTTTCTCAAGCCGGTTTACCTGAACGATACCCTTTACCCGATGCTGACCATTGCAGCGCTGAAGCCGCAGCGGACAACCGGTGTCGTCACGGTCGCGTCCACAGTCCACAACCAGCGCAGTGAACTGGTCATGGAAGGTGAACAGAAGTATCTTCTGCGCAAGAGCAGGACGGAACACTGAGGCCGGTTCAGGCGTTGACGTGCCGGTGGCGCGCGGTCTGGCGGCACAGGGCACTCTGGACTATGGTCCCGTCCACAACAATATTATCCGAAGGCGTCCACCGGCGAGGTTCGGCATGTATGAAGCAGTAACGAAAAATATCAGGGTAACGGTCACGCCGTTCTACCTCGAAGACCAGTCTTCGCCGCTGGAGAACCACTATGTCTGGGCCTATCAGGTCCATATCGAGAATTGCGGCACTGAAACGGTGCAGCTTCGCAACCGGTCATGGCGCATCACCGACGCGGTCGGCAAACTGCTGGAAGTGGACGGCCCCGGCGTCGTCGGTGAACAGCCGATACTCAAACCGGGCGAGGAATTCGAATACACCAGCGGTACGCCGCTCACGACGCCCTCGGGCATCATGGTCGGCAGTTACGAGATGGAAGCAGCGGATGGCAGTTTCTTTGATGTCGCCATTCCGGCATTTTCGCTCGACAGTCCGCACCAGCCTGTCCGGCTGAATTAGGGCTGCGCGCCGCGCCGCCCTGCATGGGAGAACGATGTGAACGCACCTGAAGGCCATACCCTCGACAAACTGACCGGTGACTCCAAGAAGGAAGGCAAGCCGAGCCGCGCGGAAGCCGAAGCCGCCGTACGGGTTCTGCTGCGCTGGACCGGCGACGACCCGGACCGTGAAGGCCTGCTCGATACGCCGGCCCGGGTGGTGAAATCCTATGAGGAGTTTTTCGCCGGCTATCATGTGGATCCGAAGGAACTGCTGGAACGCACTTTCGAGGAAACCGAAGGTTATGACGAGCTGATCGTCCTGAAGGATATCCGGTTTGAAACCCATTGCGAGCATCATATGGTGCCGGTTATCGGCAAGGCGCATATCGGCTACCTGCCCGACCGCCGCGTGATCGGCATCAGCAAGCTGGCCCGGGTTATCGACGCCTTCGCCAAACGGCTGCAGATTCAGGAAAAACTCACCTCGCAGATCGCCAATATCATCGACGAGGTCCTTTCCCCGCGCGGCGTCGCCGTTGTCATCGAGGCACAGCATGAATGCATGACGACCAGGGGAGTCCACAAGACCGGCGTCTCCATGGTGACCAGCCGGATGCTGGGGCAATTGCGCGACGATGCGACAACCCGCCGGGAATTCCTCGCGATCATCGGCAACCCTGCCTCCCGGGGCGGCTGAATCAGGTTACCTGACGGGCAAATCCCGGCTGGACAAACCGGGGCGGCAACCGGATGATCCGGCCGGTCGCCACTACTGGTAAAAGCCGTTGATCGATTTCCGCCCTGTCCTGTTCATCATCGGGATACTTGTATCCACAATTGCCGTGGCCATGTTCGTCCCGGCGGCGGCCGATATGGCAGTCGGCAATGACGAATGGCACGTTTTCGCCGCCGCCGCCGCGCTGACCCTGTTCATCGGCATCATGATGGTGGCCATGAACCGCAGCGAACGGCGCAATATTTCACTGCGCCAGGCTTTCATCCTGACCACGCTCAGCTGGCTGGTAATGCCCGCCGTCGCCGCCCTGCCCCTGTATTTTGGCAATCTGGGGCTGAGCTACACCGATGCCTTTTTCGAAGCGATGAGCGGGCTGACGACCACCGGTTCCACCGTCCTGGTCGGGCTGGATTACGGCATGCCCGGCATGCTGCTGTGGCGCGCGCTGCTGCAATGGCTTGGCGGCATCGGTATCATCGCCATGGCGGTCGCCGTGCTGCCGTTGCTGCAGGTCGGTGGTATGCAGCTGTTCCGTATGGAATCCTCCGACACCTCCGACAAGGTCATGCCGCGCGCGGCGCAGATCGTCACCGGCATCTCGGTGGTCTATGTCGTTCTGACCCTGATCTGCGCGCTACTGTACTGGACATTCGGCATGACCGGCTTCGATGCGGTCGCCCATGCCATGACCACCATTGCGACCGGTGGCTTTTCCACCCATGACGCCTCCATCGGGTTCTTCGAGGACAGCCGGATCGACCTGACCGCGACCCTGTTCATGGTCATCGGCAGCCTGCCCTTCGTCCTCTACCTGCAGGCCTTGCGCGGCCGCCCGGGCAACCTGCTGAATGACAGCCAGGTCCGCTGGTTCCTGTCTATCGTCGCATTGTCGATCGGCGCGGTATCGGTCTGGCTGCTGCAGAACAACGATACGTCTTCCCTGCATCTGGTGCGCGACGCCGCGTTCAACGTCGTGTCGATCATCACCGGCACGGGCTACGCTTCCGCCGATTTCAACGCCTGGGGGCCGTTTCCCGCCGCCGTGCTGTTCTTCCTGATGTTTGTCGGCGGCTGCGCGGGATCGACCACCTGCGGCATGAAGGTGTTCCGCTTTCAGGTCCTGCATGCGACGGCGCTGTGCCAGTTGAAGAGACTGCTGCAGCCCCATGGCGTCTTCATCCCCTATTACAACAAACGCGCCATCCCGGACGAAGTCACCACCTCGGTGCTCGGTTTCTTCTTCCTCTACGGTATCGCCTTCGCGCTGCTCGCCATCGGGTTGGGGATGTTCGGGCTGGACTTCATCACCGCGACCTCCGGTGCGGCGACCGCAATCTCCAATGTCGGGCCGGGCCTGGGCCCCGTCATCGGCCCCGCCGGATCCTTCGCGCCCCTGCCGGACGGCGCAAAATGGCTGCTGTCCTTCGGCATGCTGCTCGGTCGGCTGGAACTGTTTACGGTGCTGGTCCTGTTCCTGCCCTCCTTCTGGCGCAATTGAACCAACCGATCACGGAGCCCGCCATGACCCCGATTGACATGATCCGCGCGCTTGTCGGCTTCGATACGACCTCGGCCAAATCCAACTTGCCGCTGATTGATTTCGTCCGCGAGTACCTGGCCGGGCACGGGATCGATTCCCGCTATATCCGCAGCAAGGACGGCACCAAGGCGAACCTGTGGGCCACTATCGGCCCGGATATCCCCGGCGGCATCGTGCTGAGTGGCCATACAGATGTGGTGCCGGTCACCGGCCAGCAATGGGACAGCGATCCCTTCAACGTCGTCGAAAAGGACGACAGGCTGTACGGCCGCGGCGTCGCCGATATGAAAAGCTTCATCGCCATCGCGCTGGCGCTGGTCCCCGACATGCTGTCGCGCCCGCTCACCCGTCCGATCCATTTCGCCCTTACCCATGACGAGGAAGTCGGCTGCCTCGGCGCGCCGCACCTGATCAAGGACGTCATCGATAACCTGCCCCGCCCGGGCGCGGTCATCATCGGCGAACCGACCGAAATGAAGGTGGTGGACGCCCACAAGGGCATTACCGCCTTCACCACCACGGTCACGGGCCATGAGGCGCATTCCAGCCTGACCCACCGCGGCGTCAACGCGGTCATGCAGGCGGGCAAGCTGATCGCCTTCCTGTCCGATCTGGCCGAGGAAAAGGCCGCCAATGCCGATCCGGACAGCCGCTTCGAACCGCCCTATTCGACCATCCATGTCGGCACGGTCGAAGGCGGTACGGCACTGAACATCGTCGCCCGCGAATGCGCCTTCAAATGGGAAATCCGTGCCGTCCCCGGCGATGACCCGGAAGACACGCTGGCAAGGTTCGAACAGTATTACGCAAAGGAACTGGTGCCGAAAATGCAGGCGACCGCCCCCGAAACCGGCATCGCCACAAGGCGCGGCGTCACCGTCCCGGCCCTGGAACCCGCCCCGGATTCACCTGCCGAGGTTCTGGCCCGGGAACTGACCGGCAATAACGCGACCCATGCCGTTTCCTACGCCACCGAAGGCGGCCAGTACCAGCGCGCGGGCTTGCCCGCCATCGTCTGCGGCCCCGGCAATATTGCCCAGGCCCACGCCCCGAACGAATGGATCAGCCTGGAACAGGTGACGGCGGGCGAAGCGTTTACGCGGCGGCTGATCGCGAAGTGCCATCAGAAATCAACAACGCTTTAGGCCAGGATCGGATTTCCGCCAGGCTCCGGTTCACGTCAGCACCTGCCTTGATCCGGCAAAAGCGTTGAACGGCGCCCCGGTGACAGCGCCTGCTCCCCTGACGACCTGATTTTCGGCAAAAGGTTTGCAGCGCAACATATTCAACAAGCCTAATGTTAAATTAATGATCCTTATGATTTTTTCACATGGCTGCCTTGTAGAATTCTGACTGGTCATCGGATGAAAACAGGTCCATTTATATTGCAACGCAGCAATAAAAATGAGGACCAGAAAATGGCACATCATAATTTCAGTCAGACCCCTGTACCGTCCGAGGAATTCCTCGACGCGGCGCTGAGGAATGCGCGCGAGGAACGTGCTATTGCCGCCGGTCAGGTCTTTACCTGGGTGGGACGGGCCGTTCAGCGCCTCTTCACGGCGAAGGTCTCCCCGCTGGAAACCGGCGCCCTGACGCGCTGACGAACATCGAACGCACCGGCCTGCCAGTCAGGCCGATGACGCAGAGCCCTGCCTTCATCCTCCCCCTGAAGGCGGGGCTCTCTATTTTCACCACCGGCCAACACAGGCCCGTCGCGATTACCGCGCCGAATAGCCGCCATCGACCGGAACGGCGGCGCCCGTGACAAAACTCGCCGCGTCGCTGGCCAGGAAAGCGGCAACCGCCGCCACCTCCTCCGGCTTCCCCAGACGCCCGATAGGATGCAGGGCGGTCAGCATCGCCGCACCGCCTTCCCGCGACATGACCGGTGCGATGATCGGCGTTTCGATATAGCCGGGACAGATCGCGTTGACCCGCACTCCCACCTTGCCGAAAGCAACGGCGAACTGCTTCGTCAGCCCGACAACGCCATGCTTGGCGGCGACATAGGCGCTGGCGCTTTCCACCGCTACCGGGTCGTCGTGATACTCCATCGGCCGCATTAGCGCGCCCAGCCCCGCGATGGACGCGGTATTGACCACGGCGCCGCCGCCCTGTTCCGCCATGATCGGGCAGGCATGTTTCAGCCCGAAAAAGACGCCATCCAGGTTGATCGCGGTCGTCGTTTCCCAATCCCTGTTGCCGACCCCGGCATTGTTCATCAGCACGTCCAGCCGCCCGAGATCACGGCAGGTTTTGGCGAGGGCTTCTTTCACCTCTTCCTCGCGCGCGGTATCAAGCGCGTGGACGACAGCCTTCGCACCCAACCCTTCGATGCGGGCGGCGGTGGCCTGCGCGCTTTGTTCGTTGATATCGGCGCACACTACGGTCGCGCCCTCGCTGCCAAGCCTGAGCGCCATGGCCTGCCCGATGCCGGACCCGGCGCCAGTGACGAAGGAAACACGATTTTTAAAGGCGGACATGGGCACTCCTCAATTTACAGAGATAACGCAATCGCCATCCTATCGGTGAAGGTGTGCGAGACATAGGGGCGACGGACCGAACCAGCCCCCGTCCCCGTTCCATCACCCTCGGGCTTGACCCGAGGGTCCAGGCAACACCTCTATTGTCGATCTGTTCCGGAATTATCATCGTCGCATGGATACTCGGATCAAGTCCGAGTATGACGGTGGAGGTTTTCTGAACGGGCATCCGCGCCCCTAAACCCGCAGCGCCTCCAGCCCCGTCCAGTCAAATTCGATGCCGTGCCCCGGCCGGTCCGGCGCCGTCGCATAACCTTCGACGATCTTCAGCGGCTCGGCGATGTATCTGTCGAGTCCGAAGCCATGCGCTTCGAGATAGGACGCGTTCGGCACCGCGCCCAGCAGGTGGACATGCAGGTCATGCACGCCGTGCGAGGTGACGGGCAGGTTGCGCGCCTCGGCCATCGCCGCGACCTTCATCCACGGCGTGATGCCGCCACAATTCGACGCGTCCGGCTCCGGGTAGCTGACGCCGTTCGCGTCCATGATATGCTGGAATTCGTGGATCGAATGCAGGTTTTCCCCCGCCGCGATGGGCACGCCGCCTTCGGACAATA
>CAXBEC010000173.1:0-6654 GCA_963974145.1 uncultured Alphaproteobacteria bacterium
GGCGGCGGTATCCTGCTGCAGCGTTTTTCGGCCTGGCTTTTCGCCCATCTGGATATCTTCATCATCGGACGGCTCTTCACGGTGGAGACGCTCGGGGCCTATTCCGTTGCCTTTAACCTCGCCTCCATGCCGCAGCAGAAACTGAGCCAGATCATGAACCAGGTTTCCCTTTCGGGATTTTCAAAGGTTCAGGATGACCGGGAACGATTTCAGAAATACCTGCGGACCGCGATTTCCTTTTTGCTGATCCTGGTTGTTCCGGTGTTCTTCGGGATATCCGCGATTGCCCCTGAAATCGTTCATCTGATTCTGGGTGATAAATGGTCCTCAGCACTGTTCGCGCTCACTATTCTGCCGATTATGCTACCTCTGCGGATGGCAATGTCCCCCATTTTTGAAGCCATCAATGCAACTGGAAAGCCATTCCTCACATTTCGTCTGATCTTGAACAATATAGTCGTACTGGCTGCCGCCCTTCTGGTTGGCGCGAATTGGGGTATTGATGGCGTGTGCCTGAGCTGGCTTGTCGCGACGCCCGTGTCCCTGATTTTGAACCTGAGAATGGTCCGTCCGGTGCTCGGGTTTGGTCTCTCCGACCTATCCGCTGTTTTGTGGCGTCCGCTGTTTGCCGCAATTGGCATGTATGCTGCGGTCATGGCAGCGCGCAATTATTTCCCTTTACCATTGGGCGATATTGCGACATTCGCGATGTTGATCCTTACGGGGGCGGTCAGTTACGGAATCCTAATATTATTGCTGGCGAAACAAAAATGCGTCGAACTGATGCAGTTTATTCGCGGAAATTGACCTGGTTTTCATTCTAGAGTCTTGAATCTTCGGAAGGTGGTCTGGCGATTGCGGTGCGCAGGTCGGCTATCTGAAGCGTTGTTCAAAACCATCGAGCAACACCACTATTCACCGGCGGTTTCCGCCCAGGCGGTTCGCAGGTGGCGACGGTCGATATAGGCTTCCGCGGATTGGCCCTGGCGGTTCGGCAGGGCCCGGATCAACCCGCTGATATCGATCAGTGCCTGCACGCCGGCGCTGTTGACGTCGCCATCGCGTGGAAAGATTTCCGCGGCCGTATATTCATCCCATGCTGCGGCGGCGTATTTTTCGGCGACACCGGTTTCCGCCATCGCGATGCGGATCATTGTTTCGCGATCGGCGAAAAAACGGCGATGCGCGCGCACAAAGGCGCGCATGAAACGCGCCATCAGATCGGGCTTGGCGTCGGCCCAGCGGGTATCGACGTGCAGCGAGGCGAACTGGAAGTCCGGAAATTCGTCGCGCGGTTCGCACAGGGTCCGAAATCCTTCATCCACGGCGATATAATTCAGCGGTGCGCCCTGCAACCCGGCCTGGATCTCGCCCGATTTCAGCTTTTCCCAACGTGCGAGGATCGGCCCGACTTCCTCGATCGCGTAGTCCCGCGGGTATTCTAACCCATGCGCCGCCATCAGTTTCATGACCAGCGACGAACTGCCAGCATTTCGGGACGAAACACCGACCGTCCGGCCCCGCAGGTCCTCGAAGCTGCGGATATCCTTCCCGGCGATAAAGGAGAACGGCAACTTGTTTACCTTGCCACCGATGATCATCGTGTGACCGCCTGATTCCCGGTCCAGAATGACATGTTCCGTAACGCCATAGGCAAGATCGACGCGCCCGTCCTCCAGGCGCCGGCTTACCGCGTCAATCGGCTCATGCAGTTCCACCGCGACATCAAGGCCCTCGTCGTCGAACAGCCCGCAATGGACCGCGACCCAGAGCGGCATGTTGAAATAGTTCCGCGATACCGCGGCGAGTCTGATCCGGTCCATGATATGCCCTGTGCGCGCCTGTTACGGGTCAGGTTCTTTAAAATCCGGCACCCATGCCCCGGAATAAGAGTGAAGATACCGGCTGCACAGCGACGTGCAAGCTTATCGGCACAGGCGGATTGCCATCCGTTTCCTGCGCGACGACCGCTCACTCCAGCGTAACCTGGTCGCGGTAGTCGGGAACCGTGCAGGACCAATGCAGCTTTTCTTCGATCCTGTGGCGTAAGGCATCAGACGCAGCGGGTTCGCCATGGGTGATGAAGGTCCGGCGCGGCGGGGATTCGAAATGCGCCAGCCAGCCCATGACCTCGTCCGCATCCGCATGGGCGGACAGCATGTCCAGGTTATCCACTTCCGCGCGAATGGGGACATATTCGCCGAAAATTTTTACCGAGTTCGCGCCGGATGTCATCGCGGCCCCCCGCGTGCCTCCGGCCTGGAAGCCGGCAAACAGGATCGCGTTGCGATGATCTGACGCCAGGTGGCGCAAGTGGTGCAGCACACGCCCGCCTGTCGCCATGCCGCTGGCGGAGATAATGATCATTGGCATGTTCACGTGGTTCTGCATCAGGCCTTTCGATTCATCGACGCTGCGCGTATAGCGGACGGCGCCAAAGACCTTTGCGCAGTCCTTCGCGTTCAGCCGGTGGTCATGAATATGACGGCAGAAAATCTCCGTGGCGTCGATCGCCATCGGGCTGTCCAGCACGATGGGGATGTCGGGAATACGGTTTGCTGTCTTCAACCGGTGCAGGTGATACAGGATGCTCTGCGCCCGTCCCACGGCAAAGGACGGTATCAGGACGGTGCCGCCCCGTGCGGCGGTGCGGCTGACTACTGCCGCCAGCGCGTCTTCCGCATCCTGCCCGTCATGGTGCCGGTTGCCATAGGTCGATTCGACGACAAGCCAGTCGGCCTGCCGCACCGCATCCGGGTCCAGCATGGTTGCATCGCCGGGGCGGCCGAGATCGCCGGAAAACAGCAGGCGTTCTCCCTCACAGGTGAGCTGCACCATCGCCGCGCCGAGGATATGTCCGGCGCGCCGCATCCGCAGCGTCACACCCCCGCCAAGGTCGACATCATCCTCGAATGCGACATCGTGAAATTGCGACATGACCTCTTCACCTTCCTCCTGCGTGTAGAGCGGCAGGGCCGGGTGGTGCTTGGACGTACCGTGCCGGTTGGCGAAATCCGCTTCCTTTTCCTGCAGAAACCCGCTGTCCGACAGCAGGATTTCGCACAGGTCCCGGGTCGCCGCCGTCGCGTATACCGGTCCGCGATATCCGTTGCGCGCCAGGACCGGCAGATAGCCCGAATGATCGATATGGGCATGGGTCAGAACAACGGCGTCGATGGTAGAGGGATCGACCGGCGGCGGCGCCCAGTTGCGCAGGCGAAGCTGCTTGTAGCCCTGGAACAGTCCGCAATCGACCAGGATCTTCCGGTTCCCGGCTTCAACCAGATATTTTGAGCCGGTAACCGTTCCGACGCCGCCCAGGAATGTAATACGCAAATGCTGTTCCCTTTCAATATCCCGGCACGGTTATCGCGATCGGATGACCGGTGCAGCATCTATTATCAGCCAATCTCTTCGCCGCGCCATTGATGTAGGACAGTTGCGCCGCATGGCGTGTCGTTTTGCGCCATGCCTGACATGGATCAGTGTCATATCCGAATGCCCCGAGCAGATTGCGTTATCTCCGAAGGGAAGGCATTTCCATGGATACCGAAATTGCCGCATTGCTGACGCGGCTTCGCGACATTGAAACCGAACTGGAAGAAAAGCTCGCCGAACAGCGCGAACATCTGGAATACCGGCTGGAAAAAAAGCGCGTCATTTTCACGGCTGAGATCCTGGCGCAACACAGGCACATCAAGACCGGCCTTGCCCGGTTTATCCGCCAGTCACCACTTCTCTACCTGGTCACATCCCCAGTTGTGTATTCACTGGTGGTGCCGATCGCCATGCTGGATGCGCTCGTCTGGCTTTATCAGCGGGTCTGTTTCTTCGTCTGGAATATCCCGCGGGTACGCCGGGCGGATTATGTCGCGCTGGACCGGCATAACCTGGCCTATCTGAACAGCGTGCAGAAACTGAACTGTATCTATTGCGGTTACGCCAACGGGGTGATCGCCTATACCCGCGAAGTGGCCAGCCGGACCGAACAGTACTGGTGTCCGATCAAGCATGCCCTGCGGGTGCGGGAACCGCATAAGCGCTACCGCAACTTTCTGGAATTCGGTGACGCCGAAGGGTTTCGAGACCGGCTGGAGGTGCTGCGGGATGAGATCCGCCGCATCGAACCGCGCCGCAGCCCCCGAACCGGGCGGTCCAGACCGCCCGTCTAACCGGCGGGCGTCAGTGCGGGAACCGTTCGACCATCCAGTCGCGGCCGCGCAGCATCGCATCCAGCGGACCGAAGGCGCACATGTAATGGCCGGTGAAGCCGGTGGCTTCGACCCGGGTGAACATGTCGGTGAAATCGATGATTCCTTCGCCCGGCTGCATGTGCAACTCGTACTCGCCATTGCTGTCGGCGACCCGGACCTCCCCCAGCCGGTCGACCGGCATGGCATCCAGGAAGCCCGCTATCCCTTCCGGCACCAGCGTCGCGTGGTTGATGGTGAAGGACCAGCGCAATGCCGGGGAATCGATGGCGTCGAAATAATACAGGCATTCCTCGACGTTATGGGCGAGGTAATGCACCTCCGCCCGGTCCGGTTCCCAGTTCAGGTTTTCCAGCAGCAACTGCACGCCTTTTTCTTCGGCATATCCGGTGGCGCGTTTCAGCCGTTCCCGTCCCGCCTCCATGCGCAGGGGCTTGTCATCGGTGAAGTGGTAGCCCGCATGCACTTCCACCCAGGCCGCGTTCAGCCGCGCCGCTGTATCGATATAGGCGCGCAGATATGCGTCGGTCGCGTCGCGCAGGAAGGGCGACACTTCGGCAATATTCACCGCGGACAAGGTATGCAGGCCAAGAGTCACCCCGGTCGCGGCACAGCGCTCCCGGATCGCCGCACAGGTGTCTTCGGTGAACCGTTCCAGCGCGTTTGGCGCGATGTCGATGCGTGAATCGATATAGCGCACATCATTCGCGACGGCCCATTCCACCGCCGCTTCCGTCGACAGCTTGTCGCCGGTATCGATACCGATCCGGTCCCTGATACTGGTCATGCTTCGTCCCCCCTTTTTACCATTTCATACTAGCGCCGGGCGTCGGGCGATCAAACGGCGACAGCGAACCTTCGGTCGTTGCCGAAGCTTTCTGTGGCAACCCGGCCTATACTGCGCCGCATGTTTACCTTCGATATGATCATCATCATCGGGTTGACCTTCCTGCTCGCCGGGCTGGTCAAGGGCGTCATCGGGCTGGGCGTGCCGACCGTGTCGCTGGCCATCCTGACCGCGACGCTGGGGTTGAAGCCCGCGATGGCGCTGCTGCTGTTTCCGTCCTTTGTCACCAACCTTTGGCAGGCGCTGGTTGGCGGCGGTCTGGTGGATATCCTGAAACGCCTCTGGCTGCTGCTGGTGATGGTCTGTATCGGCACCTGGTTCGGCGTGTCGGTGCTGGCGAGTGCTGATGCGCGGATCATGTCGGCGCTGCTGGGCGGGGTGCTGGCGGTCTATGCGGGGGTTAACCTGTTACGACCCCAGGTCCCCTCACCGGGAAGGGCGGAAGCTTTGGTTTCGCCGCTGATCGGCCTGGTCAACGGGGTGCTGACCGGGATGACCGGTTCCTTCACCGTGCCCGGCGTGCCCTATCTGCAGGCGCTGGGCCTGCCGCGCGACCTGCTGGTGCAGGCGATGGGCGTGCTGTTCACGGTTTCCACTGTTGCGCTGGCGCTGTGCCTGGGCGACCGGCAGCTTCTGACGCTGGAAATGGGGGCAGGGTCGCTCGCAGCGGTCATTCCGGCATTGATCGGCATGGTGGCAGGTCAGAAAATTCGGCGGCGCCTGTCCGAAGCGGCCTTCCGTAAAGTCTTCTTCTGGGCTTTACTGGTGCTCGGACTCTATATCGCCGGGCGGGCCATGATCTGACCCCCGCCCGTTTCAGGGGGAAAACACGATGAAAATCACAGGGGTGGACATTCTTGTCGCCGGCGCCGGATGGCGCAATTTCAATTTTCTGAAGATCAGCACCGATGAAGGGCTGACCGGCTGGGCCGATTTTTCCGAGGGCAATGTCGGCGGGATCATCGCGCCGCTGATCCGCATGATGGGGCAACACCTGATCGGGTGCGATCCCCGAAAGGTTGTGCCGCTGATGGAGGAGGTCCGCAGACGCAATTACGGCGTCGCCATCGGTGCCGCCGCCCGCGCCCAGGGTCCCATCGAAAACGCGCTGGTGGATATCAAGGCCAAGTCGCTGGGCGTTCCCGTCTATGACATGCTAGGCGGCGCGATCCGGGACCCGATCCGGGCCTACTGGTCGCATTGCGGAACCTATCATGCAAACAACTGGGAAGTGCTCGGGCAGGAACCGCTCCGGACGCTGGACGATGTGGTGAAGCTGGGCCGGAAGGTGAAGGAATCCGGTTTCCACGCGCTGAAAACCAATATCCTCATGTTCGACCGCGACCTTCCCTATATGTACGGGCCGGGCTGGGTCGGCGGCAATGGCGACCGGGACCGCAACCCCACCCGTGCGGCTATCCGGGCCGCAGTCGACCATATGTCGGCCTTCCGCGAAGGGGCCGGGCCCGGTGTCGGGCTGCATCTGGATACCAATTTCAATTTCCGCATGGAAGGCTTCCTGCGCCTGGCGCGGGCGCTGGAACCGCTGGACCTGGAATGGCTGGAAATCGACAATTTCGATCCCGCCGCGCTGGC
>CAXBEC010000174.1:0-6641 GCA_963974145.1 uncultured Alphaproteobacteria bacterium
CCTCGACCGATCCGAACCTGCAGAACATCCCGATCCGCACCGAGGAAGGCCGCCGCATCCGCCAGACCTTCATCGCCGCACCGGGCAACAAGCTGCTGTCGCTGGATTACAGCCAGATCGAGTTGCGGGTGCTGGCCCATATCGCCGGGATCGAGGCGCTGGTGCAGGCCTTCCGCGACGGGCTGGACATTCACGCGATGACCGCCAGCGAGATGTTCGGCGTGCCCATCGAAGGCATGGACCCGATCGTCCGGCGCAACGCCAAGGCGATCAATTTCGGCATCATCTACGGCATCAGCCCGTTCGGGCTGGCGCGGCAATTGTCGATTCCGCAGGGCGAGGCGAAATCCTATATCGAGGCGTATTTCGAACGCTTCCCCGGCATCAAGGATTACATGGAAGCCGCGCGCGAGGAATGCCGCACCAATGGTTTCGTGACGACCCTGTTCGGCCGCCGCATCCACCTGCCGATGATCAACGACAAGAACCCGATGCGCCGCAATTACGCGGAACGCCAGGCGATCAACGCGCCGGTGCAGGGTTCCGCCGCCGACATCATCAAGCGCGCCATGATCCGGGTGCCCGCGGCGCTGAAAGCGGCGAATCTCGACGCGCTGATGCTGTTGCAGGTGCATGACGAACTGCTGTTCGAAGTGCCCGAAGCGCAGATGGAAGAAACCGCGCGTGTCGTCGGCGCCGTGATGGAGAAAGCAACCCTGCCGGGACTGGAGCTGACCGTGCCGCTGGTCGTCGATTCCGGGTTCGGCGATAACTGGGACGATGCCCATTAAATGAGGCGTCTCCGAAACCTGATCCTGTTCAAGCCTGAAAGAGAAAAAGAATGACCGTAACGATCGACCACAACAAGCTGCGCACCATTATTTCGGAAATCTGCAGCCATGCGGGCAGCACGGGGGACGAGCCCAAACTGGTTGCCGATAATCTGGTGACGGCGAACCTGATGGGCCATGACAGCCACGGCGTCGGCATGCTGCACCGTTATGTCGCCTGCGCCAAGGAAGGCGAAGCGAAACTGAACGCCCACGCCAAGATCATCGTCGACAACGGCGCGATGATTGTGGTCGACGGGCAGGCCGGGCTTGGCCAGGTCATTGGCGGCGAGGCGATGGATTTCGGTATCGAGCGGGCGCGCCAGCATGGTTGTGCCATCGTCGCGACCCGGCGCTCCTTCCATCTGGGCCGGATCGGCGCATGGGCGGAACGCTGCGCCGAACAGGGCTTCGTGTCGATGCATCACACCAATGTGGTCGGGCACAAGCCGCATGTGGCGCCCTATGGCGCGCGCGAGCCGAAATATTCCACCAACCCGTATACGATCGGCCTGCCGGCGACGGATGAAAACCCGATGACCATCCTCGACATGGCGACCAGCGTGGTCGCGATGGGCAAGGTCCGGGTGGCGAAGAACAAGGGCGAGCAGGTGGCGCGGGGCACGCTGATCGACGCGGACGGCAAGGAAACCACCGACCCGAACGTGATGTACAATCCGCCCTTCGGCGCGGCGCTGCCGTTCGGCGGGCACAAGGGCGGCGGGCTGGCGCTGATGAACGAACTGCTGGCCGGTGTATTATGCGGCGGGCACACGATGCGGCCGGAAACCAATCAGCCGCGCGATGCGATCCTGAACAGCATGCTGAGCATCATCATCGATCCCGCCAAGCTGATCGATAACGAGTTTTTCACCTCCGAACTCAATGCCACCATGGCGTATATCAAGGCGTCGAAGCCGATCGATCCGGCCAAACCGGTCCTCGTTCCCGGCGATCCGGAGCGGATCCGCAAGGCGGAACGCGAAGCAAATGGCGTGCCGATCGATGACAATACCTGGGAAGAGATCCTGGCCTGCGGCGATTCCGTCGGTTTCGGCCGCAACCGCATCATCGATATCAGCGCGTCGTAATTGCCGGCGCAGGGGAGCGAGAACATGCTGAAAATCATCGGCCGGATCACCTCCGGCAATGTCATGAAGCCGCTCTGGGCGGCGGATGAAATCGGCCTGGAATACGAACAGGTCGACTGGGGCGGGTCCTTTGGCGGCAATGACGATCCGGAATACCGGGCGATGAACCCGATGGGGCTGGTGCCGACGCTGGTCGACGGGGACTTCACCCTGTTCGAATCGAACGCGATCACCCGCTACCTCTGCGCCAAACATTCGCTGGGGACGCTCTGCCCGGAAGATTTACAGACCCGCGCCACGGCGGATGCCTGGATGGACTGGAAGCTGAATGCGGTCAACCCGTTCATGCGGCACGTGTTCTGGGGGCTGGTCCGCACCAAGCCGGAAGACCGCGACATGGACCAGATCAACGGCGCGATCAAGGAAGGCATCCGCATCTGGTCGATGCTGGACACCCATCTGGAAGGGCGCAAGTTCATCGCCGGCGATGAATTCACCATGGGCGATATCCCGCTCGGTCCCCAGGCGCATCGCTGGATGATGCTGGTCAAGGACCGGCCGGCCATGCCGAATTTCGACGCCTGGTACCAGCGCCTGACCGAACGCCCGGCCTTCCGCAAGCACTGCATGATACCCCTGTCCTAGACAGGTTTTGGCGGTTGCGGGGCCATAAGGCGCTTGCCTCTGACCTTTAAATGAACTATGTTCAATTTATCGGAACTGCAATCTTTCATGAAAGGTGAGGCCGCATGGGGCGTCGATCGGATCACAGCCGCGAGGAAATCAGGCAGATGGCGCTGGCCGCGGCGCAACGGCGTCTCGAATCGGGGGGGCTTGCCGCATTGACCGCACGCAAGGTGGCGGACGATATCGGCTATGCGGTCGGCACCCTCTACAACCTGTTCGACAATCTCGACATGCTGATCGTGCATGTGAACGGCGCGACCCTGGACATGCTGTATGACGAACTGGCGCCAACCGTCCGCGGCAGGAACCCGGAAGCCGACCTCGCGGCGATGCTGGCCGCCTATCTGCGGTTCCTGGCGGAAAAAGGGCAACTCTGGGGCGCGCTGTTCGACCATCGCCGCGCCGGCGATGCCGCGCCGCTGCCGGACTGGTACCTGGCGAAGGTGGCGCGGGTGCTGGGCGTGCTGGAATCAGCCCTGCGTCCCCTGTTCCCCACCGATGACACGGCCGGCTGTGCGCAGGCGGCGCGGGTGCTCTGGGCATCGCTGCACGGTATCTGTTCGCTGGGCGAAACCGGGAAGCTGCCGGTCATAACGGCGCAGTCGGTCGCGGACATGGCGAATTCCCTTGTCGAAAATTACGTTGCCGGGCTGCGGGTGCGCCCGGAGAATTCCCGCGCGGAAGGAGAATGACATGGCGGATTCCGGTGTTACGCATCTTCTGAAAACCCGGCGCTTCCTGCCGCTTTTCGTCACCCAGTTTCTCGGCGCGATGAACGACAATGTGTTCAAGAACGCGCTGGTCATCCTGCTGCTGTACCGCGTCGCCGAACAGGCCGGGCTGAACGGGCAAATTCTGGTCACGATTGCCGCCGGTATTTTTATCCTGCCCTTCTTCCTGTTCTCGGCGACGGCCGGGCAGATCGCCGACAAGTTCGAAAAATCGGCGCTGATCCGGCGGATCAAGCTGGCGGAAATCGTGATCATGGGCCTGGCGGTGGCTGCCCTGTTCGCCGGCGATACCTGGTTCCTGCTCGGCGTCCTCTTCCTGATGGGCAGCCAGTCGGCGTTCTTCGGGCCGCTGAAATACGCGATCCTGCCCGATCACCTGGCGGAGGACGAACTCATCGCCGGCAATGCGCTGATCGAGGCCGGCACCTTCCTCGCCATCCTGGTCGGTACGGTAATCGGCGGGCTGCTGGTGCTGCAGGCCAACGGTATCGTCTGGATTGCCGCGACCGTCCTGACCCTGGCGGTAATCGGCTGGGGCGGCAGCCGGTTTATCCCGCTGGCCGCACCGGCGGATCCGGGTCTGCGGATCGCCGGAAATTTCCTGTCGGAAACCTGGCGGATCGTCGCCCGCGCGGCGGAACAGCGCTCGGTCTTCCTGTCGATCCTCGGTATCTCCTGGTTCTGGCTCGTCGGCGCGACCTTCCTGGCGCAGTTTCCCGCCCTGGCGCGCGATGTGCTGGGCGGCGACGCCACGGTTGTCACGCTGTTCCTGACCGTCTTCTCGGTCGGTATCGGGCTCGGCTCATTGCTGTGCAACCGGTTGCTGAAGGGGCGGATCGACGCGCGCTATGCGCCGCTCGGCGCGCTCGGCATCTCCGTCTTCATGCTGGACCTGTATGGTTCCGTTGCCGGGCTGGCGCCGCCGGACACGCTGATGAACGCGGGTACATTTGTCGCGGATGCCGGGAACTGGCGGATCCTGGCCGACCTGCTGCTGGTCTCGGTGTCGGGCGGGCTGTACATCGTGCCGCTTTATGCGCTGGTGCAGGCCCGCAGCGACCAGGCCGAACGGTCGCGGATGGTCGCCGCCAACAATATTATCAACGCGTTGTTCATGGTTGCCGGTTCGCTGCTGGCGGCGGCATTGCTGGGGGCGGGCGCGTCCGTGCCGGCCCTGTTCCTGATCGTTGCCTGCGCCAATTTTTTCGTCGTGGTCTATATCTGCGGGCTGCTGCCGGATGTGCTGCTCAAGGCTGCCCTGGGCTGGATCCTGCGCCGGGTCTACCGGGTGGAAATCCGCGGCCGGGAACATGTCGAGGCGCTCGGCCCCCGCGCGGTGATCGTTGCCAATCACGTATCCTTTCTGGACGGCGCCCTGCTCGCCGCCTTCCTGCCGGGCAAGCCGACCTTCGCGATCAACACGCAGATCGCCCAGCGCTGGTGGCTGCAGCCGTTTGTGAAGCTGTTCGATGCGCTGCCGGTCGACCCGACCAATCCGCTCGCCATCAAAGCCATGGTGAAGGCGGTGGCCGAAGGGCGGCATTGCGTGATTTTCCCCGAAGGCCGGATCACCGTGACCGGCGCCCTGATGAAGGTGCATGAAGGCCCGGGCATGATCGCCGACAAGGCGGATGCGGAAATCCTGCCCGTGCGGATCGACGGCGCGCAATACACGCCCTTTTCCCGCCTGCGCGGCAAGGTAAGGCTGCGCTGGTTCCCGAAAATCACGATGATGTTCCTGCCGCCGCGCCGGATCGATGTCGCGGATGAAATCACCGGGCGCGAGCGCCGGCAGAAGATCGGCCTGAAGCTCTATGACGAATTGTCGGACCTGATCTTCGAACCCCGCCCGCAGCACCAGACATTGTTCGATGCGCTGGTCGATGCGCGCGGGATCTATGGCGGCGGCGCGAAGATCGCCGAAGACACCGCCCGCAAGCCCATGACCTATAACGGCCTGATCACCGCCTCTCTGGCCCTGGGCCGGCGGCTGGCCGCCGAGACACGGCCGGGAGAACGGGGCGGGGTCTTCCTGCCGAATTCACTCGGCGTCCTGGCGGCGTTCTTCGGCCTTCAGGCCTGGGGCCGGGTGCCCGCCATGCTGAACTATTCGGCCGGTGCGGCGAACCTGCTGGCCGCCTGCGGGGCCGCGCAGCTGCGCAGCATCGTCATTTCCCGCCGCTTCGTGGAACTCGGCAAGCTCCAGTCGGTGGTTGCGGCGCTGGAAAAGGACCACAACCTGATCTGGCTGGAGGATATCCGCGAACAGATCGGCCCCGGCGCCAGACTCCGCGCCTTCCTGGCCGGACGATTCGCCAACTGGCGGGCGTCGGGCGCGGCGCCGGAGGATCCTGCGGTGGTCCTGTTCACCTCGGGATCGGAGGGCACGCCCAAGGGGGTGGTCCTGTCCCATGCCAACATCCTGTCGAACTGTTACCAGCTGGCGGCGCGGGTCGATTTCAACCCGTCCGACCGGGTGCTCAATGCCCTGCCGGTTTTTCATTCCTTCGGATTGACAGGCGGCACGATCCTGCCGGTGCTGTTCGGCATTCACACCTTCCTGTACCCGTCGCCCCTGCATTACCGGGTCGTGCCAGCGCTGGCCTATGATATGAACGCCACCATCATGTTCGGCACCGATACCTTCCTGTCGGGCTACGCCCGCGTCGCCCATGCCTATGACTTCTACAGCATCCGGCATGTCTTCGCCGGGGCGGAAAAGGTGAAGCCGGAAACCCGAAATACGTGGATGGACAAGTTCGGCCTGCGCATCCTGGAGGGCTATGGCGCGACCGAAACCGCGCCTGCGCTGGCGACCAACACGCCGATGCATTTCCGTGCCGGAACGGTCGGGCGGCTGCTGCCGGGGATCAGCTACCGGCTGGACCCTGTGCCCGGCATTGAAACCGGCGGTCGGTTGCTGGTATCCGGCCCGAATGTGATGCTGGGCTATCTCCGGGCGGATAACCCGGGTGTGCTCGAACCCGTGCCCGACGGCTGGTACGACACCGGCGATATCGTCGAAATCGACGAGGAAGGTTTCGTCACCATCGCCGGGCGCATGAAACGCTTTGCGAAGATCGCCGGCGAAATGGTGTCGCTCGGCGCGGCGGAGGAACTGGCCCATGCGGTCTGGCCCGGCCATGCCCATGCGGTCGTAACCCTGCCGGACCCGCGCAAGGGCGAACAGATCGTGCTGGTCACCGACTGCCCGGAAGCGGACGCAGCCGCCCTGAGCGCGGCGGGACGGGAAAAAGGCATCGCCGAAATTATGGTGCCGCGAACGGTCCTGAAAGTCGATT
>CAXBEC010000175.1:0-6616 GCA_963974145.1 uncultured Alphaproteobacteria bacterium
TTCCGCATATTCGTCAGCCCGGACTCCCATCAACCCATCTGCATCGACGAATGGGAATCCGTCGGCCCCGGGCGTGGCGTCTTCGGGAAAAAGGCGAACGGTTTCGCCGACCCCAACACGATCATGCTGAACAAGATGAAATGCCACACGGTACTGCCGTACTGGGCAATCGGTCCCTATGACGAAGGCAGGGGCAGTGACCGCCTCATCTTCGATCACCTGCAGGCGCATTACAGATGGCGCGGCACGGGCAAGGCCACGTCATTCTATACGTTCACGGAATCCGATGCTTTGCATGGCGACCGCCTGAAAATGTTCCGGACCAGGGGGATCGAACGGGTCACCGACGCGGCGGGACGGCCGCAATATGTCCGGGTTTCCGAACCCTGAACATTTTGCGTCAGGCAGACCCGACCCGCGCCTCTTTCAATGACGCATGCATATTGTCCCCACCCGGCACCGACGGTACAGAAGCAGCCTCTTTCGACCGTTTCTTCATTTCATACATGCCCTGATCCGCCAACCGGAGTAATTCGCCCCGATTGTCCGCCATTTGGGGAAACACCGCCAGGCCGCAACTGAGGCCGACGCGAATTTCCGTCCCACCCACGATGAATGGCCGGTTCAGGATTTCCGAAGACAGACTGTCGATAATATGATTATCCGCATCCGGATAGCCCGTCGGCAGGCAGTTGATCAGCGCCACGAATTCATCGCCACCGATCCGCGCCAGCAGATCGCCACTGCGGATGTTCCGGCTCAGCCGTGTCGATACCTGCCGAAGAATCTCGTCCCCCGCTTCATGCCCGTAGGTATCGTTGACAGCCTTGAAACCATCCAGGTCACAGAAGACGACCGCAAAACCCCTGCCGTCCCGGCCCGACTGGGCGATCAGCTGATTCAGCCGCTCGTCGAACATGCGCCGGTTCGCCAAGCCTGTCAGTTCGTCATAATACGCATGCCGCAGGATTTCCCGTTCATTCTTTTTCACCTCCAGCGCATGTACGATCGCCGTTTCCAGGGATTCCGGTGACATCGTACCCTTGGTGACGTAATCCTGTGCGCCGTTTTTCAGCGCTTCCACCGCTACTTTTTCATTGCCCGTGCCTGTGGCCATCACAACCGGTACATCCGGGAAGCGCAACGTGATGTCGGACAGAATCTCCAGTCCCGTCATCCCCGGCATCGAATAATCGATAATCCCGATTTCAACCCCGCCATCACGAAGGCAGGCGATTCCGTCGATGCCGGATTCTGCTTCTGTCACCAGGCAATCCCAGTTGGTGGCCTTTTTCAGGCACCGTCTGAAATACTCCCGATCGTCGACACTGTCATCGATCAGCAGAACGTTGAGTTGTTCGGTCATAAAAGGAGACTTTCTATTTTCATTTTCGTTCACAGAGCCGGCAATTTTGCCGTATCCAGCCAGAAATGCTTCAGTGCCCCCATTGACTGCAGCAGATCTTCTCGCGTGATCGGCTTGACCACGAACGTATTGGCGCCCCTGGCGTAGCTTTCATCGATGTCCTGTTCATTGTCGGAAGTTGTCAGGACAACAACCGGTATCATGCGCGTATCCGCATCGCCCTTCAGCACCGTCAGGACCTGATGGCCGTTCATACCCGGCATGTTCAGATCCAGCAGGATAACGCAGGGCCGGGGCGTTTCCGCCGCATCTTCGAACGGCGCCTGCCGATTCAGGTATTTCAGGGCATCCGCGCCATTGTCGAAGCGGACAATATCGTTGGTCATGCCGAGCCCTTTCTTGAGTATCCGCACGATCACTTCGTAGTCGTCGTCACTGTCATCGACGATCATGAGTGGCGCTGTGGTCATAATTTCCTCACTGCTTCATTTCCTAAATGAAAATAGAATGTTGTGCCCGTCCCGGGGGTGGAATCGAGCCAGATTTCACCGTCGTGGCGCTCAATTATCTTTTTCACGAACGCGAGCCCGGCGCCTGTACCGGCGCCATAGGTTTTCTCGGCGTTCAGCCGCTTGAACATCTTGAAAACCATATCGCGCGCCTCCTCATCGATCCCGATTCCGTTGTCGCGCACGAAGAAAACGTCGCGAATGGTTTCATCGCCGCGTGACGCCCTGGCCAGGAATCCGATCTCGACGGTTTTCTCGACCGCATCGTTGTATTTGATCGCATTCGCAATCAGGTTCTGTAACACGCTGGCGATCCGCGCCCGGTCGCACACCACTTCCGGCAGCGGCGTATTGATCAATATGGAGGCGTTTTTTTCCTCAAGCGTGACGGAAAGGTCCTGGCGGAGAGATTCGACGATTTTGTTGAGATCCACCGTTTCTATCGCGAGGTCGGACCGACCGATGCGGGAGAAATGCAGCAAGTCGCTGGTCAACTGCTCCGCGCGCTGGCAGATCTTTTGCATCCGCGCCATCCGGTCCCGGCCGTCCTGGCCGATATCCTCGCCATGATCCTCTTCCAGAAACAGGACATGGTTGTATATCGCCCGCAACGGTTCTTTCAGGTCATGCGACGCGATATACGCGAATTCATCCAGGTCTTCGTTGCTGCGCTGCAATTCTTCCATTTGCTCAGAAAGTCGCTTTTCCAGCCGCTGGCGCTCGGATATGTCACGCACAATCCCGCTGAATATGATCTCGCTTCCCAGGTCGACGGTGCTCGCGGACAATTCCATCGGGAACCGGCTGCCATCCTGGCGCATCCCCTCAAAAACCCGGACAGTGTCGATGACTTCGGATTGCCTGGAAGAACTGAAATTCTGGAGATCCAGATCGTGCTGCGCCCGGTAGCTCTCGGGCATGAGCAGATTGACATTCTTTCCGATAATATCCATCGCCTTGAACTGGAACATGTTCTCGGCGGCAGTATTGAAACTCTCGATCTTCCCCTGACGATCAATCGTGATGATGCCGTCGGCGGTATTGTTCATGATCGTTTTCAGCCGGATGCGGGAATGCTTTTCACCATTTATCGCCTGTTCAAGTTTCTCCACCAGCCCTTTAAAGGCACGGGCGAAGTCTCCGATTTCGTCCCGCCGGTCTGACGGCAGGGCCAGCACACCGTCGCCAACTTCATACTTCGAAATCGAACGCACGACCTCGATGATCGGTTTCGAGACGGCCCGCGCAACAATCAGCGACAGCAAGGCAACCGCAACCGCCACAACGAATGTGACCCATAACAGGTCAATCCGCGTCGCGTGCGCATCCGCAAGCGCCTCCGCTTCCGGAACCACCGCCACAATACGCAGGAAACGGCTTCCATCGGAAGCCATGAACGGAACGGTGGCCATCTGGACGAAATAGGTTTCGTCGCCGATGGCCTCTTCCTGAACCGGAAGCGAACTGTCATAGGCGAATATCCGCTTGACGATTTCCGGCGCGTTATCCCTTGTCGCACCGCGCAGACGCAATGGCGACACGACACCATACCGGTTGCGCAACATCCAGTCCCCTGTATCCGTCACAACATAGATATCTGCGGTACTGGTGAAACTTTGCATTACCCGGCGGATGAATTCGCGCGCATGGACGTTGATCACCATCATGCCATACAGGTCGCTGGCGTCTTCATATACTGGGACGCTCATCCGCAGCACCGGAAGTTCCGCATCGATACGGCCGTAGTCCCGGTTCAGCGACAATGGCGAAAACAGGAACCCGTCATGGTTTCCCATGACGATATCCCGGAAGTATGGCTCGTCAGATTTTTCCTGCAGATTTTGAGAATCCGTATTGACCAGTTTGCCTTCCCGCTTGTCCGTGCGAACGAGTTCACGGCCGTTGTCATGCAGCCCGACAAACCGCATCTGTACATAGTCGGGGCGTTGAATCATCATGGAATGAAAAATGGTCTGCAGTCTGTGCCGCCACGCAAATGTTGTGGAACCGTCCAGATAGTCGACCCCGTCATTGCTGAGAGAACGAATGAGTCCCTGGAAAGGCGGCATATGCGAAACTGCGGTTGCGTCGCTTTTCAATTGGTTAATCGCACTCCGGAACTGCTCCGCGATCAGTTGCGATTCCGCTTTAAGCTTTTCCAGGTCGCGCTGTTTCGTAATATTGACGACGCCCAGATAATTGGCGCCACCGACAACAACGGCGGTCACGAGGGCGACTGCGCAGCAACACAGCACAAACCGGCCAGCCAGACCCATGAACCTGGGCGCAAGCTTTCCCACCACCGGCGTCCCCCTATCAAGGGCAGCCATATTTACTGACACGCAACCATCTCCAACGCTGTATCCTGCAACATGAGTTTGCTCAAAATTGCGCCTGATGGTGCAATTCACACGAAATAGTAGCGGCGGCTACTTAATGTTGGGTGTAACGGCGTGCCTAATATTTGGTAAACTCGGCGCATACAGGCTTCGCATTTTCGGTTAACGAACCGACCAGTACGCGGCGCTCACAACCGGTGCAACGGATACTCGCAGATACCGCAAAACGTGCAGCGGATTTGACCGGCACAATGTTTGTCGCGTATGCAGCAGTCAAATCCGCAATGGCAAATACGGGAAACCTGAATCATGAAAATCTGTGTTTTCGGCATGGGCGCCGTCGGCGGGCATTATGCCGCCAAACTGGCCGCGGCCGGGCATGAAGTCTCCGCCGTGGCGCGCGGCGCCAACCTCGAAAAGATCCGGTCATCCGACGTGGTATTGCGCAGTGCTGACGACGTGTTCAGCGGCCCGGTCAAGGCATCGGACAACCCGGCCGACCTGGGCAAACAGGATGTCGTGATCTCGACCCTGAAGGCGAATTCTCTGGCCAGTCTCGCCGGCGGTATCGGCCCGCTGCTGGGGCCGGACACGCCGGTTATTTTTGCCCAGAACGGTATCCCCTGGTGGTATGACATGGGCCTGCCGGCAGACCGCCTGGCGCCGCCGGACCTTGGTACCCTTGATCCCGGCGGGGCGCTGCACAAGGCGGTGGCGCGGGAACGGATTATCGGCGCGGTTATCAATTCGCCGAACGAAATGGTGGAACCGGGCGTCATTGTCCACACCAACCCCAAGCGCAATGCGCTGCTGATCGGTGAAGTCGACAACAGTCAGACCGACCGGATCGCGGAACTGCGTGGCGTCCTGGAAGCTGCGAAGATCGGATCGCCGGTCGTGCCGGACCTGCGTTTCGAACTATGGTCGAAACTGATGCTGAACATGACCGGCTCGATCCTCTCGCTGCTGACCGGACATCAGGTCAGTGTCGTGCGCAAGCAGCCCGGTATCGGCGAGATATTCCGCCGCCTGGCCACCGAGGCCAAGTCCATCGCCAGCGCCCATGGCATCGACCTGAGCGAGATTTTCAATCCCGACACGTTCATCAGGAACTCGCCGGACCATACGCCCTCGATCCGGCAGGACTATGACCTTGGCCGCCCGATGGAACTGGACAGCATGCTGCTGGTACCGATGCAGTTTGCCCGCACCGCCGGCCTGGATACACCCTGCCTCGACACGATAACGGCGCTCGCGGTGCTGCAGGCGCAGGACAAGGGATTGTACAAACCGTCATGACGAACAGACGGGGCCTCCCGCGAATGTGACTGCAAGCGGTGCGCTTTTCGTGCCGGATTTTCCTGCATTGGGGCATACTGCGGTGCGAAGGCACCGGCTTTTAACAAGATGTCGAATCAATGGAAGGGTCCTGACAACGTAGATATTCCAGGAGGTTCAACATGCAGAAACTTGTCCGCTGTTTTGGTCTTGCCACACTCGCCGCATGGGTCGGAGTCCTGATGCAGACGGCGCCGGGGGTCGCCGCCCCGCAGGCGCTCGCGCTGGTCGCCATGGATGAAAGCACCGACCTGATTTGCAGGGACGGCGCATGCAGCGCCGAGTTTTCCAGTTTCTGCCTGCAGTCAGGCCGGTTTTCGCCAATGCCGGCCACCGCCTACCACCTGGAAGACGATGGCGCGATCCGCGCCAGCGGCACCATCGCCGACGGCAGCACCGTCATCCTCGATCCGGGAAAAGACCTGCAATTCGAAGCGCTGCGCAGCCATGTCGCGGTTCGCGTATCCGTTTCACCGGAAACCATCCGGCAATACGGGCTGCGAAGCGTTTCGGTCCATGTCGGCGAAAATGTCACACTGGCGCCGGAAGCCGTCGCCCATGACGATAACCCGCAGGACGGCAGCAGCCTCGCCACCGCGTCGGGGCCGCTGCGGAGCCTCGGCCACCGGATGATCGATACCGACGATACCCGCATGGCCGCGGCGCGACTGACCAGCCGGCTGATCAATGCGCTCGACGCCGTCCCGTCCCGTCAGGGCGACCGCATCGATGACCTGTGGAACCGGATTATCGGCGAACAGCCGGCAATCACGGAAACGGCGCGGCAGATGGCGCGGGACGCGCTGGATATGTGCAGTTTCGACTCCGAAGCGCGCAACGACAGCGCCATCAGGGACTGCCTGCGGCACCATCACGACCGTTTCGTCGTCTTCCTGAACACCCGCTACTGGGAAGCGACCGGCACCGGCATGTAGATCCGCCCATTGCGCCGGCAGGCGGCGCGGTTACGCCGCCTGTTCGGCCGTTTGCGCATCGCCCGCGATGGTGGTCCGCCGCATGTCCCGCACGTCTGTCGTGTCGTTATAGCGGCGGGCGCGGTGCAT
>CAXBEC010000176.1:0-6607 GCA_963974145.1 uncultured Alphaproteobacteria bacterium
GATATCCTCGCCGACCGCTCCGTCGCCCCTCGTGGCGCCAACCCTGAAAACGCCGTTCTCGTATCGCAGGGATGCGGATAATCCGTCGATTTTCGGTTCTGCGACAATGGCCAGCGTTTCCGTTTCCGGGAGGTTCAGGAAGCGGCGGATCCGTGTTGTAAACTCGTTCACATCCTCGTCGCTGAAGGCGTTGGCAAGCGACAGCATGGGCTGCGCATGGGTGACCTTGGCGAAACCCGATGACGGCGCCGCACCGACCCGGTTACTGGGGCTGTCCGGGCGAACCAGCTGGGGAAAATGAGCTTCCAGGGCTTCGTTGCGGTGACGCAACGCATCATATGCGGCGTCGGATATTTCCGGCGCATCCTGCTGGTGGTAAAGCCGGTCATGCCGCGCAATTTCCGTCGCCAGCGCCTTCAGTTCCCGCCGGGCGGCTTCCTCGCTCAGAAATTCCGGCGCCGCCATTTCCTTTTCCGTCATGGCACATGCCCTTCCATCAGGCGGCGGGCCGCGGCCCTGGCTTCCTCCGTAATTTCGGCGCCGGACAGCATCCGCGCCAGTTCCTCATGTCGTTCCGCGCTGGAAAGCCGTTCGACACCGGTTGTCACCCGGCCGCTCGCCATGGCCTTATGGACGCGCAAATGGTCGGCGCCACGCGCCGCCACCTGCGGCGAATGGGTGACCACGAGGACCTGTAGCTGGTCCGCCAGACGCCGCAGCCGTTCCCCGACCGCATGCGCCGTCGCGCCGCCGATACCGCTATCGACCTCATCGAAGACAAGCGACGGCTGCGCGCCGATTGTCGCGAGGGACAGCTTGATTGCCAGCATGAACCGGGACAGTTCGCCACCGGATGCAATTCTGCCTATGGGGCCCGCGGTTTCACCGGGGTTGGTCGCGACGGTAAAACCGGCCCGGTCTATTCCGTTTTCGTTCCAGTTGGCCTCCGGCAGGCGTTCCATCTGCGTGGTGAAAACGGCCCGTTCCAGCTTCAGCGGTACGAGTTCAGCCTGTACCGCCTTGTCCAGCCTGGTTGCGGTCTTGCCCCGTGCCTGGCTCAGGTGTTCGGCATTTTCGAGGTAATGTTCGCGCGCCTTTACCAGGGCGGCTGTCAGTTTTCCGATTTCTTCCGTCTGGTTATCGATCAGCGCCAGCCGTTCCTGCATTTTCTGACGAAGCGCGGGCAGCGCATTGGCATCGACTCGATGTTTGCGCGCGAGTTCGCGCAGGGCGAACAGTCGCTCTTCCGTCGTACTGAGGCGGGCATCGTCTATTTCAATCGCGCGCCCGGCGGCATTCAGAACATCGGATGCGGTTTCAACTTCGTCCAGTGCCCGGTCCAGCGCTGTAACGGCTTCATCAAGCTGTCCGTCAGCGGATTCGGCGACCCGTTCCAGCCGTCGCAGGGCGTTACGCAGTGAATCGGTGACCGCGATACGGGGCTTCATGTCAGCCTGCGCGGCATTGACGGCTTCGACCAGATGGCTCGCCTGCATCAGCCGTTGCCGTTCGCGGCTGAGGCCCTCGTCCTCATCGGGACGCGGGTCGAACTTGTCCAGTTCCTCCAGCGCGTGCCGCAGGTAATCCTCGTCCTGGCGCGCCTGCTCCGCTTCTGTTCTCGCCTCGTCGAGAGCCTGGCGCGCGTCGTTCCAGGTGCGATAGGCGCGCGCAGTGGCGGCAGCCTGCGCCTGTAATCCGCCAAAAGCATCCAGCAGCGGCAGGTGGGTTGCCGGATCGAGCAAACCCTGTTGTGCAAACTGTCCCTGAACCTCGATGAGCAGCGCGCCTGCCTGCTTCAGGAACCCCACGCTGGTCGCCTGGTCGTTGATGAAGGCGCGGGTCCGTCCGGCGGCACTCAGCGTGCGGCGCAGAATAAGGATGTCGTCCGATTCAATGCCGTGTTCCTGTAGCAACGCCTGAACCGGGTGGTCCGAAGTGACCTCAAATGTTGCCGTGACAACGGCTTCCCCGCCATCCTGGCGCAGGAGACCGGTATCGGCCCGTTCCCCGAGCGCCAGACCGAGCGCGTCGAGGAGAATGGATTTGCCGGCGCCTGTTTCGCCGGTAAAGACGCAAAGTCCCTTTTGAAAGGACAGATCGAGTTTCTCGATCAATACGACATTGCGAATGCTGAGCGTCGTCAACATCGAAGGGTTATTTCGTCCAGTCCCACATCCAGCTGAGCCATGATCCCTCTTTCAGGGCGGGTTGCAGGTTGCCTTTGTCGAGCAGCGCATAGCTGTCTTCATACCAGCTGCTGCCAGGGAAATTATGGCCCAGTACGGCTGCCGCCATCTGCGCTTCGTCGGTAATGCCGAGCATCAGGTAATTTTCGGTCAGCCGCAACAATGCTTCCGGGACATGGGTGGTTGTCTGGTACTCGCGCAGGACGATGCGATAACGGTTGATGGCGGCCAGATTGTCGCCGCGTTTCTGATAATACCTGCCGACGGCCATTTCCTTGCCGGCCAGATGGTCGTGCACCAGGTCGATCTTGGCGCGTGCGTCCCGGCCGTACTTGCTGTCCGGATAACGCTGGATAACATTGTCCAGCGCCGCCAGCGCCAGTTCCGTCATTTTCTGGTCGCGGCCGACATCGGAAATCTGTTCGTAATAGCACAGGGCCTTCAGGTAGTACGCGTACGGCGCATCGTTGCTGCCCGGGTGCAGTTCAATGAAGCGTTCGACACCGACGATCGCTTCGTCATAGTCGTCGCGCTTGTATGATGCATAGGCCGACATCAGCTGCGCCTTGGTCGCCCAGACCGAATAGGGATGCTGCCGCTCGACTTCGTCGAATGAGGTAATGGCGTCCTTGTAAAGGCCACCCTGCAGGGCATCGACGCCAAAATTATACAACCGCTCGACCGATTGTTCGACGTAAACGGGCTCTTCCGTCGTGCAGGATGCGACGGAAATACAAGCGAAAACCAGGAATAATCGGCGAAACGCCTTAGGAAGGAGATACATACGGGCGCGACCATATTGTGACATAGGCCGTAATATATCATTAGCGGCGGGGATTTCCCACATTAACCCGCTACGGATTCAGAGCAAATCAGGCGCTGGCAGCGACCGCGCGGGCGTCCCATGTCGGCGCACTCATCCCGGCCGGCCGGTCACCTGAAACAGTAGTCCATGCCGCATCCTGATCGAACAGGGCCCGCAACAGCTTGTGATGCATCCTGTGTCCCGATTTGACGCCGCGGAATTTTCCGAGCAAAGGACCACCGGCAAGATACATGTCGCCAATGCAGTCGAGAACCTTGTGGCGGACAAATTCGTCGGTGTACCGCAACCCGCCTTCGTTGACGACCTTGTCACCATCGACGACGACCGCATTGTCGAGCGATCCGCCCCGGGCGAATCCGGCTTTGACCATCGCCTGCACTTCGTGCAGGAATCCGAATGTGCGCGCGCGGCAGATGTCGGCCTTGAAGGCCGGGCTGGATACATCCAGGCTAAGGCCCTGACGACCGATGGCAGCGCTGTTGAAATCGATGTCGAGGGTGATGGAAAACCCGTCATAGGGTTCGAGTGAAACGACGCTCTCTCCGTCGCGGACTGTTACGGGACGCAATACCTTGATCATCCGCCGGGGAAAATCCTGTTCGACGGTGCCGGCCTTTTCGATCAGTGCGACAAACGGTTCCGCGCTACCGTCCATGATCGGGATTTCGGGGCCATCCAGTTCGATGATGGCATTGTCGATGTTACAGCCTGCCAGTGCGGCCATCAGATGTTCGACGGTCGCAACACGGACGCCATGTTCGTTGACGAGGGTCGTGCAAAGTTCTGTCGAACCGATGTAATCGCAATGGGCGGGAATGTCGCAAACGTCCGCGGGCACGTCCGTACGGTGGAATATAATGCCACTATCCGGCGCTGCGGGATGTATTGCCAGCGAAACGGTATCTCCGCCATGCAGGCTGACACCGGAACATCGTACACTGTTTCTAACGCTTCGCTGCCAGAACAAATCCGCCAGCTTGGTAACTTTCTCCATAACTCAGGAGACCCCTCTCACCGTATGCTAAACGATCACGTCCCGGTTATTCTCTACCGGTTTGATCAAAAAGCGTTTTTTTAAACGCGTTAACCTAGGTGAAGATGTAACAACCGGTGATGCTGATCTCAAATCACTCTTTGTTACGAAATGTTACGTAGCCGCGTGTTCTGCGCGGCTACGTAACTATCTGATATTACACCGGTTTACCGGAGCTCTAGTTTGCCTGACGGCGCAGAAAAGCCGGTATCTCCAGCATTTCCTCTTCCGCCGCGGAGGTTTTGGAAGCGCTCGACGAATCGAGGCCGCTCAGGCTGGCCTGGCCGCTTGGTTCCTGCGTCGGCGCAGGGCGCGACGGCGCGACAGCTTTGGGCGCAGATTCCGGCGACAGACGGGGTTCCTCCGCTTTCGGTTTCTGTGGCCGTCCGCTACCCGTCATGCGTTCGAACAGCGAAAGCCCCCTGCGGCGTTCCTGTGGCGGTTCGCTGCGGGCATTTTCCATGGCGGCTGCCGCGAAAGGCTCTGCCTTTTGCCGGCTTCCGGTTGCATCACCCGGGCGCGCCGGCCGCGGGGGAATGAATGCCGGGCGATCCGACGCCGCTGCCTTTGGAGTCTCGGGCATGGGCTCTGGGGCCCGTGCGACCGCCTCAACGACCTCTTCTTCCTGCACGGGGACGATTTCCGGCATGGTGTCTTCAGCTTCGGCTTGATGCTGTTCCGGTTCCGCCGCGACTTCGACGATAATTTCCGGTTCCACATCGATTTCTTCCGGCGCGGCAGCAACACTCGTGGCCGGTTTGGCGACCGCGCGAGACAATCCGACAGGAAGCGGCCTGTATTCGGATTGTTCGACCGCTTCGATCCCGGTTGCAACCACGGATACGCGGATGATTCCCTCGATTGACTCATCGAAGGTCGAGCCGAAGATGATATTGGCGTCGGGATCGACTTCTTCGCGGATCCGGTTTGCCGCTTCGTCCACTTCGAACAGTGTCATGTCCGGTCCGCCGGTGATGTTGATCAGCACGCCACGGGCGCCCTTCATCGTCACATCGTCCAGCAGCGGGTTTGATATGGCCCGCTCCGCGGCTTCGGTGGCACGTTTGTCGCCTTCCGCTTCGCCCGTACCCATCATCGCCTTGCCCATTTCGCTCATGACTGTGCGGATATCGGCAAAGTCGAGATTGATGAGGCCCGGCATGACCATCAGGTCGGTCACGCCGCGTACGCCGGAATGCAAGACGTCATCGGCCATGTTGAACGCATCCGCAAAGGTCGTTTTTTCATTTGCGATGCGGAACAGGTTCTGGTTCGGGATAATGATCAGCGTATCGACAAATTGCTGCAGTTCCTCGATACCGGCTTCGGCGATTTTCATGCGCCGGTTACCTTCGAACTGGAAGGGTTTTGTTACCACGCCGACCGTCAGAATGCCCTGTTCGCGGGCGGCTCTGGCGATAACAGGTGCTGCGCCGGTGCCTGTACCGCCGCCCATACCGGCTGCGATGAACACCATATGAGTACCGTTCAGATGATGCTGGATTTCATCCAGCGTCTCTTCTGCCGCTGCGGCGCCGATTTCGGGCCGTGAGCCCGCACCCAGTCCCTCGGTCGTACTCAGACCCATCTGGATCTTGCGTTCGGCGAGTGAATGGCTGAGAGCCTGTGAATCCGTATTACAGACGACAAAGTCTACCCCTTCGAGATTCGAGCGAATCATGTTGTTGACGGCGTTGCCTCCGGCGCCGCCGACACCCACGACGAGGATACTCGGACTCAAAATGGTTTCCGACTTTGGCATGCTGAGGTTAATTGTCATGAGATCTGCCTCCAGGATACCGGTTATAATATCAGATTGTTCCGGCGAATGCCGGGATATTCCCGTACCGTCGAGACGGTACGAGGAATTTCGTAGCGAGGGGCCGCGATACTAAAAATGTTCACGGAACCACCCTCCAAAGCGGCCTAACGGGCCGCTGTATGATTTGATGACGCCTGCTTCTGCCGGCCGGATTTCGCCGCGATCGTCGGCGGCGTAGGTCAACAGACCTGCCGCCGTGGCGAAGGCCGGTCCGCCGGTTGCTTCGGCGAGTCCGGCGATCCGCATTGGCCGGCCCAGCCGGACCTGCTTGTCCAGGATCTGACTGGCGAGAAGCCGTACGTCGTTGATCTGGCTGGCGCCGCCGGTCAGGACGACCCGACGTCCGGCCAGCTTGTCGAAGCCGCTCAGTTCCAGCCTCTCTCTGATGAGCTCGAAGGTTTCTTCCAGCCGCGGCGCGATAATGCTGACGATGAAGGATTTGGGTACGCGGTTGACGGTCCCGTCCTCTTCCTCGCCGATTTGGGGGGCATCGACGATGTCGCGTTCGTCGTTCGGCGATGGCAGGGCGCTGCCGTAAAGTGTCTTCAACCGTTCGGCATGGCTCAGCGGGGTGGAAAGGCCCCTGGCAATATCATTGGTGACATGCGAGCCGCCGACCGGGATCGTGTCGGTAAAGGCCAGTGCGCCATCATAGAAAATGGCGACCGAGGTCGTGCCGCCGCCCATGTCGATAACCGTGACACCAAGGTCCGTTTCGTCTTCGACCAGACAGGACAATC
>CAXBEC010000177.1:0-6600 GCA_963974145.1 uncultured Alphaproteobacteria bacterium
AACAGCTTCAGAATGATGTTTTCGACATCTTCGCCGACATAGCCTGCTTCGGTCAGCGTTGTCGCGTCCGCCATGGTGAACGGTACGTCAAGAATACGCGCAAGCGTCTGTGCCAGAAGCGTCTTGCCGCAACCCGTCGGGCCGATCAGCAGGATGTTCGACTTCGCCAGCTCCACGTCGTTGTTCTTGCTGACATGCGCCAGGCGTTTGTAGTGATTATGGACGGCGACCGAGAGGACCTTCTTGGCGTGCGGCTGTCCGATGACATAATCGTCCAGGACCTTGCGAATCTCGATCGGCGTCGGCACGCCGTCGCGCGATTTCGCCACCGTCGATTTGTGGTCTTCCTTGATGATATCCATGCACAGTTCGACACATTCATCACAGATGAACACCGTCGGACCGGCAATAAGCTTTCGCACCTCATGCTGGCTTTTTCCGCAAAAGGAGCAGTAAAGCGTATTTTTTGAATCGCCAGTACCAGACTTACTCATGATGATCGGACCCGCTCGTTTTTATTCATATCGACCACGCTAGCGGCACTATAACACATCTCGTGAAACTGCGCCACGCAGCCTGCGATCGGCACCCGGCTGAAACAGGTGACCATAATAAGCTTAACCGTTTGTGAATACGGTTACACATCCGTGCACTTCACGAATGCCGCGCCGGGTCCCGCTAATCTGACTTCTTCGATGTCGCGTCGTCGCCGCCGGCATCCGGCCGCTTGTCAACCACGAGATCAATAATCCCAAAATCCTTGGCCTGTTCCGGCGTCAGGAAATTGTCGCGATCAAGCGCCTTTTCCACAACCGCAACATCCTTTCCGGTATGCTCCGCATAGATTTCATTGAGTCGCACGCGCAACGCCAGAATCTCCCGGGCGTGAATTTCGATATCGGACGCCTGGCCCTGAAAACCGCCGGAAGGTTGATGCAGCATGATTCGGCTGTTTGGCAGGGAATACCGCTTCCCGGCCGCGCCGGCGCACAGCAGCAGCGACCCCATGGAAGCCGCCTGCCCCAGGCAAACTGTGGAAATATCCGGCTGGACATAGCGCATTGTATCGTAAATCGACAGACCCGACGTCACGATGCCGCCCGGTGAATTGATATAGAAGGAAATATCCTTGGTCGGGTTTTCCGATTCGAGGAACAGCAACTGGGCGCTGATCAGGGATGCGACCATATCGTTGACCGGCCCCGTCAGAAAAATAATCCGCTCCTTCAGCAGGCGCGAATAAATATCATAGGAACGTTCGCCGCGATTCGTCTGTTCGACGACCATCGGCACCAGGGTATTCATCTGCGTTTCAATGTGATCTGTCATAACCTTCTATCAATCATTCTGTCAGCGACCGTCCGCCGCGGAAACGTTCCATTGAAATTGTGTCTTCTGCCGTGGCCGTTCAAGTATGCCGGCTACTCCGGCTTTTCGTCACCGGCATCATCCCCGGCGGCTTCATCCGCAGCCTTTTTCTTGGCGGGTGCACGCTTTTTCCGCTTGGGCTTCGCCGCAGCCTCTTTTTCCGCCGCGTCGTCACTTTCCTCCGGCTCGGTCAGTTCTTCGATACTGACTTCGCGCTCCGTCACGTTTGCCATCTCAAGGATGAAATCGACAACCTTTTCCTCAAATATCGGCGCCCGCAGGGATGCCATGGCTTCGGGGTTTTCCTGATACAGCTTGATGAACTGCTGCTCATGGCCGGGGTATTGCTGTGCCTGCTGCACGAGCGCCCGGTTGATTTCCTCGGCAGTTACTTCGATCTTGTTGATATTGCCGATTTCCGCAAGCAGCAGACCCAGCATGACCCGCCGCGCCGCGATCTTGCGGTATTCTTCCTTCAATTCGTCGTCGGTTTTCTCTTCTTCAGGATCCGCCTGGCCGTTCTTGCGGGCTTCCTCGAACTGGTTCCAGATCGAATCGAACTCCGCATCGACCATGCCCGGCGGCACTTCGAATTCGTGCGACTTCTCCAGCGTGTCCAGCAGATCGCGTTTCAGTTTTTCCCGGGAATAGCCCGCATAATCCTGGCTGAGGCGATCCCGGGCGGCCGTCTTCAGCGCCTCCAGTGATTCCTGGCCAAGGGTCTTCGCGAATTCATCGTCGATCACCGTATCGACAAAAACGCGGATTTCCTTCACCTCAACAGCGAAGACGGCGTCCTTGCCTGCCAGGTCGGCGGAACCGTAGTCCGCCGGGAAGGTGACGGAAACCGAGACGCTGTCGCCGGCCTTGGCACCAATCAGCTGCTCCTCAAATCCGGGAATAAACTGTCCGGCGCCCAGTTCCAGGTGATGGCCTTCGCCACTGCCGCCGGGGAATTCGACGCCATCGACATATCCCTTGAAGTCGATCACGACTTCGTCGCCTTCGCGGGATTTTCGGGCGCGCTTGATCGGTTCCGAAGAGCGGTACTGCTGTGCCAGCCGTTCGATTGTTTCGTCCACCGCGCTATCGGGAATTTTCGCGACCAGGCGCTCGGCCTCAATCTTCGAAAAATCCATTGGCACGATTTCCGGCATGACCTGTACCGACATCGAATATTCGAGATCTTCGCCGTCGCCGAATTTCTTGATCTCGATATTCGGCTGCATAGCCGGGCGCAGCGTGTTGTCCTCAATCGCCTTCCGGCTGGACTCGCTGACCGCCTGCTCCAGGACTTCGCCCATAACGGACTGTCCGTAGCGCTGCTTCAAAAGCGCCGTCGGCACCTTGCCTGGCCGAAATCCCGGCAATTGCGCTGTCTTTCGAATTTCCGAAAGGCGGGAATTGACACGTTCGTCAATCTCCCCCGCAAGCAGCGTAATCGTGTATTCACGTAATAGACCGTCGTTCTTGACTTCAACAACCTGCATGGAATCCTGTCCGCATCACAAAATTAAGACGACAATCGTCAAAAAGCACTGCCTTTTCAGAAAGGTAACGCACTGGTGCGGGCGAAGGGACTTGAACCCCCACGGATTTCTCCACCAGAACCTAAATCTGGCGCGTCTACCAGTTCCGCCACGCCCGCGCGTCAGGCTGCCAGTAGCCCCTTAACGAAGGCGCCCCTGTATAAGAACAGCAGGCTAAGCGGTCAAGCTTAGCCGCAAAAGAAGAAAAGAAAACGTCCTGAATCAGGACCTGATACGATTTTGATAGGCTGCCGCAAACGCATCCAGCGCCAAAAGGCGCGGCCCTTCACGAAACGCGCCCGGTCGTTGCGGCTTCTTGATCGTAAGAGCGTAACGGACATGCGGAATGCCCAATGAGTCATTCATGACCGAAAGAACCTGGGCCGTCTCGACAGTCCTGTCTGCATGGGTCCGGACGAATCGTTCCCCAACATCCACATGCCTCTGCCGACGGCGTAACAAGGTAATACTGTCAAACAAATGACCATTCCTTGATATCAATGACATTCCGGCGAGTATTCTAGCTCAAGAAAGAGGCGATTACAAGTAAAAAATAAATCTGCACAATAATACATTGCTGCATATTGTTATAATAAAGTACAAATTTTATATATATTCAGAAACACTATATTTTGCGGAATACTGACTATAAATTTCTTGAATTTTATGGTGAAGCAACCGAATGCAAATAATAAGGTTACCTTATAAAGAAATTAATTCCGTAATATTTACGTATATTCTTTATAGGTTTCGGTAAACGTCCTCAATGCAAGTATCCTGCGCTCTTCAACAAAACGTATCTGTGCCCGTTCAATCACCAGTTCATAGCGGACATGGGGAATGCCGAGCATGTCCGTATTGACGGTCAGCACACGTGCGGTTTCAACCGTCTTGTCCTTGTGAATTTTCCGAAAAAGCGTACCGGGCCGGATCGCGTCTTTCGAACGAGGTGAATTGAAGAATGTCCCCAGTGCATTATACGCCCGGGAACCGAGAATCGCCGGTTTGCGTTTTTCCTTCAACGCTATCGTGTCGTTCATTGCCGTCATAACCGTCCCCTGACAACCTTAAAGTAATTTTGGTGCGTGTTAAATCAAACACCTACTTCTTTAAGATACGGTTAACCGCTGTCGATGCCGCAACCTTTCCGTCACCTGTATACCGCTCGTGATTCGTTTCAATCCGATCGAGATTGTAGAGGTAATTCACCATCATGCCGCAGGATTGGGACAGGCCATGCACGGATGTATCGGCGAGCCAGTTAATGCGCTCCACCCGGGCGCCGTTCGTCAGGTGGAAATGCGCCACCGGATCACGGGACCGGCCCCGTTCGTTCCGTTCCGTTAGCAGGTAACGGGCGCACAGCCGGGTCAGAACAGGTTCGAGCAATTCCACTTTCTCCGGATCATCGGCCCAGGATGAGTCATCGAGGACCAGGCGCATTGCTTCATTGCTATCGCCGGCATCGAACATTGCGGACAGCGCGGCGCGATCCTCGGTCCCGAGCAGATCCTTTTCCGACTCCAGGGCGCCTTTGGCCCAGCGCGCGAAGCCAGGAATCGGCGAAAGGGTCGAGAATGTCTTCAATCCGTCAAATTCCGCCTGGAGTTCATCCACCACACGCTTGATCAGGAAGCCGCCAAAGCTGATACCGACAAGGCCCTTCTGTGCGTTGCTGATGGAATAAAAGATGGCCGTATCCGCCGCGACGGGGTCGCCCTCGGGCGCACTTTCATCCAGCAGCGCCGTCACATTCCCGGCGAGCCCCTTGACCAGCGCGACTTGCACGAAAATCAGCGGCTCATCAGGCATTCTGGGATGAAAGAACGCAAACAGCCGGCGATCGGCCGCCAGCCGGTTCTTGAGATCGTCCCAGCTGCGGATTTCATGCACGGCCTCGTAGGCGATCAGCTTCTCCAGCAGCGACGCCGGCGAGTCCCAGGTTATCCGACGTAATTCCAGGAACCCGATATCGAACCAGGAGGTCAGCAGCTGCCGCAAATCAGAATCCAGCGATTTCATCGCCGGCGTATCCGCGAAGCAAATCAGGTCGGAGCGCAGGTCGACGAGAAACTTCACGCCTTCCGGCAGGGCATTGAATTGCGTCATCAGGCGGATGCGCGGTGGCTCAAGCGCCTTGCGCATCGCTTCCTGGGCACTGGCGCGGTTTTCCGGCCCGGCAACTTCCAGGACGGTGACGGCGCTTTCAATAGCCGCGTTGTCAGGACCGAACTTTTCAGCGACGAGGCTCAGGAACCGTTTACGTCCCGCCGTATTAAGCGCCAGATAGGTCCGGCCCAGATCTGCCGCTCTGGCGCGTGCAGAGACTTCACCACCCCGCGCCTCGAGACAGTCCATCATCTGTTTCTGCAGTTTTTTCAAATCGTCATTCGCGGTCAGGTCCGCTGAGAAACCGCCGCTTACCGAATTCGTACCGGCAATTTCACGCCACGCACTTTTCAGGCGCTGGAACAGGGAACTGTTTTCACTCATGACTGTTTTCTTCTTTCTTGAGCCGACGCAACACAGTCGGCAGGGATTCAATCAGATCATCGGCGACCAGCCCCGGGCCGAACACCGCCGCAGCTTCGCCATGTAACCACACAGCCGCACAGGCCGCATCGAACGCCTCCATCCGCTGCGCCAGCAGGCCGGTCACCAAGCCCGCCAGCACGTCACCAGAACCTCCGGTGGCGAGATCCGGCGGTGCATTTTCATTGATAACCGCCCGCCCATCTGGCGCCGCGATTACCGTATCGGCGCCCTTCAAAAGCACGACCGCGCCGCTCAGTGCCGCCGCCCGCCTGACCCGGGATACCTTGTCGCCCGAGGCATCGAACAGGCGCGCGAATTCGCCATCATGCGGCGTCAGGACACACGGCCCGTCAATCACATCAAACAGGAGATCGGCCGTGCCTTCGAAAATGGAAAGCGCATCCGCGTCCAGAACGACCCCCTTGCCCGTGCGCAGGGCCAGCAATGCACGTTCCCGCGTCCCGAGGTTCAATTCGTTACCAGGCCCCACAAGAATTGAGGAAACCCTTGGTTCCTTTATGTATTCCCCAAACCCGTGCGTATCAAGGAAGGGGTGCACCAGTGCCGAGGTCATTGCGATCTTGTAAACCACGTTCGCGTCGTTCGGCACCGCGGCGGTGACCATGCCGGCGCCGACTCTCTGCGCCGCCTTCGCGGCCAGCCGCGCGGCGCCGGTCATGTTGCGTCCGCCGGTGATAACCGCGTGACCGCGCCGGTATTTATGATCCGTCAATTGCGGCCAGGGGAAACGGGTCCGCCACAGGGCCGGATTGTTGGCCGCCAGTCTGGGCCCGATCCCTGCCAGGACGGAGGACGGTGTGCCGATATCGCCGACAAGAACCTCGCCGCAAAGGGCCCGGCCAGGCAGCAGCAGATGTCCCGGCTTGCGACGGAAAAACGTGACTGTCAGCGCCGCCTGTGGCGCATACCCCATCACCTCACCCGTATCGCCGTGCACGCCGCTGGGCACGTCGACCGCCACCAGGGGTGTCGCGCCGACCGCTTCCAGGGTCTGTTTTGCCACGCCGTCAATATCCCGGGACAGTCCCGCGCCGAACAGCGCATCGACAACCAGCCCGGCCCCAGCGACCGTATCCGGCGCCAGCGGTTCGACCACGCCGTCCCATCGGTCTGAATTGATCCTTGCATCGCCGCGCAGACCATCCCT
>CAXBEC010000178.1:0-6583 GCA_963974145.1 uncultured Alphaproteobacteria bacterium
CGGCGCTGGAAAAGAAGGTCGTGGATGCGGCGGATGCCAGCTCCTACACCAACAACGCCAGCCTTGGCTTCAACAAGATCGCCAAATATCCGGTTTATCCGGGCATTCACTCCATGGCGGTGATCCAGTTTGTCATCAACCAGAGTGTCTGGGACAAGCTTGGCCCACAGGGTCAGGCCGCGCTGGAAACCTGGTATCACGCTTCCTGGACGGACATGACCCGTGCAACAGATCTGCAGGATCATGAACTGGTTACGCGCGATATGGCGGATTCTGCCAAAACCGGTATCGAAGTCATCAACTGGGCCCAGGTGGAACGCGACAAGCTTCGTAAGGTTGCACAGGGCGCCTGGGAAGACATCGGCAAGCAGAGCCCACTCGCCAAGGAAGCATATGACGCCTACATCGTGTTCATGAATAAGATGGGGCTGCTCTAAGTCGGGAAGACCGTTCGTGTCCCGATAATGACATCGCCGTGGCGGGACCCTCCGTCACGGCGACGCTTTCCCTTTCTCTTATTCTGGAGCCGAGTCAATGAACGCACTGCTACGCGCGGTGGACCGGGTTAACCAGTATATCGGTCTTTCTGTCTGCCACCTTTATCTGATTTGCGCGGCCGTTACGGTCTACGAAGTCGCCATGCGATATTTTTTCAACGCACCGACGCAATGGGCGTTCGAAGTTGTCATGGTTGTTTGCGCTTCGGCCTGGGCGCTGTCCGGCAGTTATATCACGATGCGCCGGTCCCATATTGCGATTACGGTTTTTTACGAACGTATCACGGGCAAGTTCAAGTGGTGGGTCGATCTGTTTATTCTGCTGCTCAGTCTTGTTGCGATGTCGCTGTTCGTCTGGTCCCTGTGGGAGCCAATGGAGAGCGCAATCCATGGGTTGGAACGCAGCGGCACATCGTTCAATTCCCCTGAGCCGCTGATCCTAAAGACGCTGCTATGGGTCGGTGCGGTGATGTATGACGTTCAGCTGGTCGTCAATATCATCAAGCACCTGACCGGTCATGGTGTCCCGAAGTCAACAGAGCTTCCGGGGGACTGAGGCCATGTATGATATTGATACAGCAACATATATAATTGTCGGGTCGATGATCCTGCTGATGATGGTGGGCATTCCGCTCGGCATCGTCACACTGACAGTATCCATCGGAACGGCGATCGCCTATTTCGGGCTGCCCGGCCTGTTCCTGGTTGCCAGTAACGCCCAGGGTCTGCTGGAAGCCTATCCGCTGGTGGCTGTCCCGCTCTTCGTCCTGATGGCGAATATCCTGGAACGATCGGGGGTGGCGGAGGATCTGTTCGACGCCATGTCGATCATCGCCGGCCGGTTGCGCGGTGGTGTCGCCGTACAGACCACGCTTGTCGCGGTCCTGATGGCGGCGATGACCGGGATCATGGGCGGCGAGATCGTCATGCTCGGCCTGATCGCCCTCCCGCAAATGCTGCGTCTCGGCTATGACAAGAAGCTCGCGATGGGGACAATCTGCGCCGGCGGCTCGCTGGCGACGCTGATTCCGCCCTCCGTCATCATGATCATCTATGGCCTTGCGGCGAACGTGTCCATTTCCGACCTGTTCCTGGGCGGATTCCTGCCGGGTCTGCTGCTGGCAAGTCTTTACATCACCTACATCATTATCCGATGCCAGATTCAGCCGCATCTGGCGCCGCTACCGCCGGAAGGCGTGATCGGCATGGCAAAGGCGGAAAAAACGGCCAAGATGAAGGGCCTGATCCTGCCGATGCTGCTGATCCTCTGGGTCCTCGGCAGTATCTACGGTGGTATCGCCACCGTGACCGAAGCCGCCGCGGTTGGCGTGTTCGGTGCCGTTGTCGCGGCCTATGTGCGCAAGAAGCTGTCCTGGGAAATGATCCAGGAAGCCCTGCGCAAGACGATGATCACGGTCGGTACCATCATATGGCTGGTGCTGGGCGCGGTGAGTTTCGTCGGTATCTATAATGTTATCGGCGGCAATGAATTCGTTCAGGGCCTGTTGCAGGGACTCGACCTGCCGCCGCTCGGTGTGATCTTCGTGATCATGGGTATCCTGATCGTTCTGGGTACCTTCATGGAATGGATCGCCATCGCCTATATTACGGTGCCGATCTTCGCGCCGGTGGTGGTGTCGCTGGGCTTCGATCCGATCTGGTTCGGTGTCCTGTTCGTGATGAACATCCAGATCTACTTCCTGTCACCACCGTTTGGTCCCGCATGTTTCTGGCTGAAGAGTGTGGCGCCGCAGATTATTGGTCTGATGCTGGTGATGTTCTTCCCGGATATCGTGATGTATCTGCCGAACCTGATGAACGGTTAGGCTATACCGTCAGACAAAGGAAAAGGGGCTGCACGAAAGTGTGGCCCCTTTTTTTGCGCCGGTGCCCGGTAGACCGGGAACCGTATATCTGTTTGCTAGTTCAGTTGGGTCGCCGGCAGTGACCATTGGAACATGACAAAAATAATTGCCGCTCCGAAAGCATAGCCGCCGATCGTCGTCCAGATATTCATCCGGTCGGGCATCGGGTCGTTCGGATCTTCTTCAAGCATGTCGGTCTCCCTGAATTGCCCGCTGATTATCCACTTTTCGCGTGGCAGGGTCAATTGCCGGTACTGTCTGTCACCCGGGTTTCAGCATTCCCGTGGTCGCCTTGTGGTCATAAGATGCATCCAGGAACAGGCAGGGCGGCATAGCGTGCGCCATGTACGGGGGGCCAGGATGACGGATACGGACAAGGGTGAAAACAGTTCCTGGGATGTCATCGTCCTGGGCGCCGGTGCGGGTGGCATGGCAGCGGCAATTGTCGCGGCTCGGGAGGGGCTGCGGGTGCTTGTTATTGAAAAGACCGGCTTCGTCGGCGGCACAACCGCGTTTTCAGGCGGCATGGTCTGGGTGCCCAACAATCTGAAAATGGCGGCGGCCGGGCTGACAGACAGCCCGGAAGCAGCCGACCGATATCTCACGGCGACGGCGGGACCCGGCGACAATTTGCGGCGCGCCTATATCGCCCAAGCGCCGGAAGCAATTGACTATCTTGACCGTAACAGCGCCGTTAATCTGGTGCCGCTGGCGTTCTATCCTGATTACTATCCCGATGAACCGGGGGCTACGACGGGTGGGCGAGTCATGGAGCCATTGCCCTTCGATGCAAACCTTCTGGGCCACGCGTTCAAAATGCTTCGTGCGCCGCTGCCGGAATTCACCCTGCTGGGCGGCATGATGGTGGCGCGGCCGGATATCGTTCATTTCCGAAGCGTCTTCAAATCGTTCCGTTCGGCGCTGAGAGTGGGGAAACTGGTGCTGTCCTATGCCGCTGAACGGATCCGCTACCATCGCGGGACCCATCTGGTGCTGGGCAACGCACTCGCGGCCCGGCTGCTGAAATCGCTTCTCGATCTCGGGGTAACGATCCGACGGAATACTACTGTGCGCCGGCTGGTCATGCAGGATGGCCGGATTGCCGGGGTCGAAATCGAATCAGGTGGCGAACGGGCTGTCCTGACGGCGCGTTTCGGCGTGGTTCTGGCGACCGGTGGATTTTCCCATAATACCGACATGCGCGAACGGTTCCTGCCCGCAGAGGCGGGACTGGTTTCCGCGACCGCGGAGGGGGCGACCGGCGACGGCCTGCGCCTCGGCAGAGAAGCCGGCGGCGACCTGCCGGCGGAAACCGGGAATGACGCCTTCTGGGTACCGGCATCGACCTTTACGCGGCGTGACGGCAGCGCCGGTGTCTATCCGCATACGGTAACGGATCGGGGAAAGCCCGGCATGTTTGCGGTGAATGCGGCGGGCCGAAGGTTCACCAATGAATCAAATTCCTATCATGAATTCGTCCATGCGATGTTCCGCGCCGCCAATGACAGCCCGGCCATTCCGGCCTGGCTGATCTGTGACCGGCGATCGCTGTGGCAATACGGGCTCGGCGCGGTAAAGCCGATGTGCCTGAACATCAGGCCCTATTTGCGCAGCGGCTACCTGAAGGAAGCCGGGTCTCTCAACGATCTGGCGGCAATAATAGGTGTCGATGCCGCCGCCCTGCAGGAAACCGTTACGACCTATAACCGTGATGCCGCAAGCGGCGTCGATACGCAGTTCGGCCGGGGCGGTAACGCCTATCACCGCTATGTCGGCGACCCGGCGAACCAGCCGAATCCCTGCATGCGCCCGGTGGAGACCGCGCCGTATTACGCCGTGGCGCTGGTCCCGGCGGATCTTGGCACGGCGGCAGGGCTGCGGACGGGCCCGAATGCCGAAGTGCTGGATACGGCCGGTCAGCCGGTGCCCGGCCTGTATGCCTGCGGAAACGACATGAATTCGATCATGAAGGGCAGTTACCCGGGGCCTGGCATCACACTGGGCCCGGCACTGGTGTTCGGTTATCTGGCGGCAATGCACCTGGCCCATGGCCCGGCGCGCGGGAATGATGCCGAAGGCGGGGCTTCCCGCGCATGATCTGACCTAGGCCACCGCGAGCAGATAGATAATGCCCAGCACGACCAGCAGCATGCCGATGACTTCGCCGCGCGAGGATTTTTCCTTGAAGAACAGCATCGAAATCGCCAGCGTGAATATGAATTCGATCTGGCCCAGCGCCTTCACATAGGCGGCGTTCTGCATCGTCACGGCGGTAAACCAGCCGATCGAACCTGCCGTGCTCATGCCGCCGACGAAGACCCCGACCTTCCATTGCTGCAGCATGATGGGAAACTGCTCGCGCTGTGTGACGAACAGATAGATGCCCAGCATCACACATTGCATGACGATCAGCGTCACCAGGGTGAGCGCCGCCGGATAGGCGTAAGTGTCGAGTTGCAGCGACAGGCTGGCTTCGCGGATGAACAGCACCGCCAGGGCGAACCCGAGCCCGGAGCCCAGTCCGACGGCGGCGGGCCGGTTCAGCAGCCGGCCCAGCAACCCGCCGCCCTGGTCCAGCCCCGTGCGCACGACGGTGATCATCACCACGCCGGCGACACTGACGCCGATGGCGGCCCAGCCCTGCAGGCTGATTGTTGCGCCGAACGCCACCGCGCCGACGACGGCCGTCAGGAAGGCTTCCGTCCGGGCATAGGTCGTGCCGACGGCAAAATTGCGCAGCGAGAACAGATAGACCAGCAGCATCGTCGCGACAATCTGGCTGATGCTGCCGGCCAGGCAGTAGACGAAAAACATCGGTGGGAATTCGGGCAGGGGCGCGCCTTCCCACTGCATCACAATAGCCAGATAGGCGGCCGCGAATGGCAGCCCGTAAACGAACCGCACCAGGGTGACACCGAAGGTCGACAGGTGCTGCGTCAGATGCTTCTGACCACCGGTTCGAAGTGCCTGCGATCCCGCCGCCAGAAATGTCAGGTATACCCAACCCCAGCTCTCAACCATCGAATCCCCCCAATGGGCAAATTTTACTCATAAGCAGTAGCGCCCCGTGAATCCGCATGTCTTGAATAATAATAGGGGAATACCGATTTTCCGGTATTCCTAGCCTAAATTCGCGGGAACTGGCAAAGGATCAAATTTCATCCTATCGTGAAACGTGCTCATGCAATGACGAGAAAGGCATGGCCCTTGCGCCTGAACCTGCCGCCGCTGAACGCCCTGCGGACTTTTGAAGCCGCGGCCCGGCTCCTCAATTTCAGCCGCGCCGCAGATGAACTGAATGTGACGCCGTCAGCGGTCAGCCACCAGATTCGGGACCTGGAAAGCCGGATCGGCGTTGCCCTGTTTCGCCGCGACCGGAAGACCCTGCTGCTGACCGAAGCCGGGCAGATCCTGCTGCTGGGGGTCCAGTCCGCGCTCGGCGTGCTGGCGCGGTCGATGGATGAACTGCATGCGCTGACCCATACGCCGGTCCTGACCGTTTCGGTGCCGCCATCGGTTGCCATCAAGTGGCTGGTGCCGCGGCTGCAGACCTTCCGCAAGCAGCATCCCGATATCGACGTGCGGATTTCAACCGATATCGAATTGCCGAATCTCGGGTCGGGCGATGTCGATATCGCGGTGCATTATGGCGATGGCCATTATCCGGACCTGGTGGCGGAATTACTGGTGGCCAATTCGGTGGCGCCGATGTGCAGCCCCGCTCTGCTGGACGCCGACCCGCCCTTGCGGCGTCCGGAAGACCTTCGCCACTTTACGCTGCTGCATGACATCGGCGGCGACGAAGCGGGCAATCCCGCCTATGACTGGGAAACCTGGCTGGCCGAACACGGCGTCGCCGGTGTCGATGCCTCGCTGGGACTGCGTTTCAACACCTCCGCCGACGTACTGAACGCGGCCGTGGCGGGCGCGGGCGTCGCCATCGGGAAAACGGCTTTGGCGGTGGATGACCTCAAATCGGGGCGGCTGGTCTGCCTGTTCGGCGCGATCGTGCCGGAGCGCTCGGCCTATTACGTCGTGCATGCCCCCGGCAGGGCGGTGCAGGCCAAGACCACTCCGTTCCGCGACTGGCTGTTCCGCGAATTTGCCGCGAATTGAACGGCTCAGGCTGCCCGGGATTCTGGCCAGGCCTCTCCGGAACCGAGCGCGTCTGTTTCAATCGTGACCCGGTTCATGATGCGGGTTTGCGGCCAGTAATCGGCA
>CAXBEC010000179.1:0-6577 GCA_963974145.1 uncultured Alphaproteobacteria bacterium
CGCAACGGGCATGACGTCTATGTGTCCGATGCCGTGGAACGGGGCCGGGCTTCATGGTGCTGCGTACCGGGCGTTTACGAAGGATCGGTTGTTACCCGCACGAAACAGGAATGCTGGGAAGGTTTCCGTTGCGGTCCTGCGGGTTCCTGGGACCCCGATCCCGCGAAACGGAAGGCCTATGATGGCCAGCGGTTTCCGGTTGATGCGATCGATGCCTTTCACCGCCAGACCGTCCCGCGCTGGACCACCAGCGACGTGCCGACGCAGCGCGCGTATGACCGCCTGGTCCGAAAAGTTGGCCCCGCCGTTATCATGGTGCACAGCCAGGGGGGCAATTTCGGCTTTACTGCAGCACTGCACGCACCGGACAAGGTCCGTGCTTATATCGGCATCGAACCATCGGGAACACCCGATCTGACTTCTGCCGACCTGGCCACGATAAGGGATATTCCGCACCTTATCGTGTGGGGCGATTATATCGATATCACACCGCAATGGGTTGAAAGCCGGGGACGGGTGGAAGCCTATAGCGATGCCGTCCGTGCGGCAGGCGGAACGTTCGACATAATCGATCTGCCCGCCTTGGGCATTAAGGGAAATTCCCATTTCCCCATGATGGACGATAATTCGGACCAGGTTGCGGCGTTGGTACAAGACTGGATGACACAACAAAGTCTGATGAAATGAGCATCGAACCGGCACGCTACATCAATCCGCGCAGCGGCGCGACCTGGCCCACAACGGAACCCCTTTGGAAGGCGCCTGACGACGGCGGCTATGTCAACCTGACACCGGGTCCCGGCCTGACCCCGCATGATATCGACACAAACGAGCATTCCCTCTGGCGCTATGCCAGGGCGATACGCCTGCCGCAGCCGCCGGCGGTGACACTGGGCGCCGGATGGACGCCGCTACTGGCCGCGGAATGGGATGGCGTTCCCGTACACCTGAAAGCGGATTACCTGATGGTTTCCGGATCCTTCAAGGACCGGGGCACGATGGTGATGCTGAACTATCTGAAACAGACCGGTATTTCCGAAATTCTGGAGGATTCGTCCGGCAACGCCGGCGCATCGGCCGCCACCTATGCAGCGGCGCTCGGTCTCGCCTGCCGGATTTTTGTCCCCGCTGCGGCGCCAGAGGCGAAAAAAATCCAGATGGCGGCAATGGGCGCCGATGTCGTCGCCATTGATGGCAGCCGCGACGATGTCGCAGACGCCGCGCTGGCAGAGTCAGCGGATATTTTTTACGCCGCGCATAACCACCAGCCGTTCTTTCTCGAAGGGACAAAGACACTGGCCTTCGAGCTGTGGGAACAGTTCGGATTCAAGGCGCCGGATTGCGTTGTCGCGCCGCTCGGCCAGGGCAGCAACATCATGGGCAGCCATATTGGCTTTGCCGAATTGCTTGCTTGCGGACAGATCGACAAATTGCCACGCATCCACGCCATTCAGTCGGCCAATTGCGCGCCCTATCACGCCGCGCTTCAGTCCGGCGCCACGGAAGCGACACCCTTTCCGGCAAAGCCGACCATTGCGGACGGCATCGCATCCGCGACACCGGTGCGGTTGCGCGAAGTGCTGCAAGCCGTGCGAGAATCCGAGGGGTCGATCACGACAGTCGACGAAGACGAAATCACCGCGGCCCTTCGCAGGCTTGGCCGGATGGGTTATTTCGTGGAACCGACCAGCGCTACCGCCTGCGCCGGGCTCAGTAAATTATTGGCCGACGGAACAATCGGTGCAGACGAGACCGTCGCGGTCGTGCTGACCGGAAGCGGGCTGAAAGCGGTTGAAAAAATCGGCAAGGTTCTCGGCCTCTCAAACCCCTGACCCGTCACCTCGACGTCACATTCCGGTACCATATCAACGGGGCGTATTCCGGGACAATTCCCATTGATCGGAATTTGGGTTACTGAAGAAGCAGCTTTCACAGGGAAACAGGCAACGCAGCCACGCGCTCCGTGCCGGGAGCCGCGTTCCATGACACCAGGCAGAATCATCGCCGTCGTCTGCACGGCGCAAGCCCTGGCACAAATCGGCGCGTTTGCCGTAGCGGCGCTACTGCCGGTTTTCATCGACATCTGGCAGTTGTCCAATACGGAAGCCGGCTGGGTTATCGGCGCGTTCTATGCCGCCTACACAATAACCGTCCCCGTACTTGTATCACTGACCGACCGGGTCGATCCGAAGCGGGTATACCTGGCGTCGACCGCCCTTACAGCGATAGGGCTGTTCGGTTACGCGCTGTTCGCCGAGGGCCTGTGGTCGGCCGTATTTTTCCGTATCCTGGCCGGCATTGGCTGGGCTGGAACATACATGCCGGGGCTCAAGGCGTTGAGTGACCTTATCGAAGGGCCCCGCCAGTCACGCGCCGTTTCGTTGCACGCGGCCGCTGTTGGCGTCAGCGGTGCCTGTTCCTTTGTTCTGGCGGGCACGGTCGCGGGCTGGCTCGGGTGGCAATGGGCGATCGCATTGGGCGGGGCCGGGGCGCTGCTGGCGTTTGCCATCACGGCCGTCATGCTGCCATCGCAATCGCCGCAGCGAAGAGACGGCGCACAGACTGCGCTGCTGAATTTCGCGCCTGTCCTGCGCAACCGGTCCGCGCTGGCCTATTCGCTGGGGTATATGGTCCATACCTGGGAAATGAGCGTCCTGCGCACCTGGGTCGTGACGTTTCTGGTATTCACTGCCGCCCATACGGGAAATGACGCGCCACTGGTTTCGCCGACAGCCATTGCCACCGCCCTCGCACTGTTCGGTGTCTGGGCCAGTGTTTCCGGCAATGAACTGGCGATGCGCATCGGGCGCCGACGGTTCGTTTTTATCGTCATGCTGGCATCCATGGCCATGGCGCTGGGCATCGGCTTTGCCTCCGCGGTGTCCTATGAGTTCGCCGCCATACTCTGTGTCCTGTATGGCGCACTGATCTGGGCGGATTCATCGTCCCTCACCGCCGGCGCCGCCGGCAGTGCATTGCCCGGCCAGCGGGGCGCAACGCTCGCGGTGCATTCAACAATGGGCTATGCGGGCGGATTCGTGGGACCGCTGGTTGTCGGATTGATCCTCGACCTCGCGGGCGGCACCGGCGTCACGGCCTGGGCGCTGGCTTTTGCATCCGTCGCAATGATCATGGCAATCGGCCCGATGGCGCTGCTTATTCTGAAGCCGAAAGACCTGCCGGGCGACCGCCCGCGGACCTGACCCCGTTCTAGGCCCACTTCACGCCATCCATATTACATTCCGAAAAATCGACCCCGGCGAGATCGGTATCCGCCAGGTTGGCATTTTTCAGGCTGACCCGCTGAATCCGGCCGGTGTCATTGCCGTCCTTGGCGCGCAGGGGAATTGCGCCCAGCACAACCCGTTTCATCATGGCGCCTGACAGATTGGCTTCGGTCAGGCTGACCCCCGTCAGATTGGCGCCTTCCAGGTTGGTCTTCCTCAAATCGGCGCCGTTAAGATCCGACAACATCAGAATACAGCCCTGCAGATTCGCGCCGCGAAGGCGAGCCCCACGCAACTTGATACCGCTGAGGTCACGGCCGGACAGATCAAAATTTTCAAGGTTCATACCTGACAGGATGGCCGGTCGTCCCGACGCACCGCCGCTTTTCACCCAGGTTTCGTGCTGGCGCAGCGCGGCCCGGAATGGTGCCGGAAAATTACCGAAGGCGATGGCGGTGACGGATTCGCCCAGCGTGCACCGTTTCAGGTCAATGACCATTTCCAGCGTTGCGTCCATCTTCGCGCCCCGCATATCGGTTTCTTCGAAAATCGCATTCCGTAACTGCACACCGCGCAGGTCCGCCCGCTCCAGGCTGGTGCCGGCCAGCCGGGCCTCCGACAGGTCCGCACCACGCAGGTCGGCATTGGTCAGGTCGGTCCCGGACAGATCGGCACCGAACAGAAAGGCGCCTTCCAGGTTGGCGCCCACAAGACGCGAGCCCCGCAGATCGACGCCGGACATTCGCGTACGTCGCATCGTCGCATAATTCATAAAGCAGTCGCTGATATCGGTGTTGTCCCGCCCCAGGGTACTCGCCCCATCGGATTCAAGAATTATCCCGCCCCGCAGGTCGGCTTCACTCAGGATCGCATTCTCGAGATTGGCGCCACGCAACACGGCGCCCTTCAGGACCGCCTTGGAAAAGTCCGCATTGCGAAGATCCGCGTTCATCAGGTTCACGCCAAACATATCCGCTTCCACCAGGCTGGCCTGCACGAAGGAAGCATTACTCAGCGACGCACCGACAAAATTCGCCCGTTCCAGCGCCTTGTGGGAAAAATCCTCCGCCACCAGCTCCCGCCGCGAAAGATCCGCCTGGCGACCATCACTGCTGTTAACCAGCCACAGTTTGTGACTGTTGAGAATTTCAGGAATATTTGTGTTCTGGATAGGCAATTTCATGTCGCTTCTTAATGATTTGGCTCGGGCTGAACGGTGTATCCCATAATCGGACCAAAATTATTAAAGGATCGTTTATTGGTTAACACTATCTTTAAAACGATAACCTATCCGGCATTGCTCCGCCGGGTCAGATCGGTAACCGGACAAGGGCACGAAGCCCCCCATGCGGAGAGGTTTCCAGCACGATGTCGCCGCCATGTGCGCGGGCAATATCGCGGGCAATCGCCAGCCCCAGGCCCGTGCCGCCGGTTTGCTGATTGCGCGATTCGTCCAGCCGAAGAAACGGCCGAAAGACATCTTCCCGCATCTCCTCGGGAATTCCGGGACCGTCATCGTCAATAGCGATTTCGGTCTCGGCGCCGCGTTTGCCCGCATTGACCCAGATATGCGCACCATACCGGTTCGCATTGGCGATCAGGTTTTCAAGGCAGCGCTTTACCGCATTGGGTCGAAGCCAGGCCTGCAGCCGGCCTTCGACATGCGCGTCGATGATGGTGCCATTGCGCCGCCACCCGTTAACGACTTCCTCGACCAGATTGCTCAGGTCAGTTTCGACTGCGGGCTCATCCCCTTCGCCGCGCGCGAATGTAAGGTAGCCCTCGATCATCTTTTCCATCTCAACCACGTCGGCCTTCAGCCCGTCCACTTCCGGGCTGTCGCCAAACATGGCGAGTTGCAGTTTCATCCGGGTCAAGGGTGTGCGCAGGTCATGGCTGACGCCGGACAGCATGTCGGTACGCTGGCGTATCTGGCGACGGATACGTTCCCGCATCAGGTTAAAGGCGCTCGCGGCCTGACGGACTTCCGTTGCCCCACCGGCGCGAAAATCCTCTTCCGCCGGCCGGCCTTTGCCGAAGCTGTCCGCGGCGCGGGCAAGCCGCCGGATCGGCCGGATCTGGTTCCGCATGAAAACGGACGCAACTGCGAACAGGATCAGCGACGACCCAACCATCCACAGGATAAAGATATAGGTCGTCGAACTGAACAACCGGTCGCCGGGCGCCAAAACCCGCAAGACCCCCTCGGCAAGCTGGATTTCAATGACAACCTGTTCTTTGTACGACGATGTATCGATATGGAACGGGCGGCTGATCCGCTGGTCCAGCGATATCGTCAGAAACTTGTCAATCCGCTCGTTTTCAACCGGCTTGGTTTCGTTGGGCAGAATAGCGCCCGGCTGCATGGTAATGGCAAAACCGAAGGTCCGGTGGGCCTTGGCAAACAGCAGCGCCTGCCCTACGTCACTTGGATCCTCACGCAATTCCTCCAGCACCATCGCGATGTCGCCTGCAATGGAACTGGAAAGCCGGCGCGTAATCGTTTCCCAGTGGCGATCATAGAAAATATGTGCCGAAATCAGCTGCAACAGGATCAGCGGCGACACGATAATCATCAGCGACCGCCCGAAAAGGGTGCGTGGCAGCACCCGCTTTACCAGCAGTGCCGGATTCCATCGCCTTAATCGGGCCAAAGCACATACCCCCGCCCGCGCACCGTTTTCAGGTATCGCGGCATTTTGGCATCCGGCTCGATCTTGCGCCGCAGCCGCGTCACCTGCACGTCTATCATGCGGTCGCTACCGTCGATTTCACATAGCTGCGTCAGGTCCTCGCGGCTCAAAATGGTACCCGCATTATCGGCAAACACGGTCAGAAGGCTGGCTTCGGACGAGGTCAGCCGAATGGCGCTACCGCCGCCGGATAATATCTCCCGTTTGGGGTCGAACAGGTAATCGCCAATTCGAATTTCCTTCGTTGCTGTCGCAGCCGGTCGAACCCGGCGCAGAATCGTCGTGATCCGGAGCAGCAGTTCGCGCGGCTCGAAGGGTTTGGTCAGGTAATCGTCGACACCGCCTTCCAGCCCGTCGATGCGCGCTTCGGTCCCGTCCATCGCGGTCAGCATCAGGATAGGCACGGTGCTGCCCTCGCGGAGCGAACGGGTCAGCGCCAACCCGTCTTCCCCCGGCATCATGCGGTCCATCACGATAAGGTCGTACTCCATCGCCTGCAGCCGCGCCCGCGCATCCTCGGCTTCCATGGCGACGGTTACCCGGAAACCATTGTCCATCAGGTATTTGCGTAACAGGTCCCGCAGGCGTTTGTCGTCATCGACTACGAGGATATGAGGTTCGTCCAGCGTCATGGCACATGCAAACCGATAAGCCGCA
>CAXBEC010000180.1:0-6482 GCA_963974145.1 uncultured Alphaproteobacteria bacterium
GGCGCGACCTGCCCTGCGGGCCTATTGTGCGACGAACGCTGGTACGCCCGGTCGACGACCCCGCCGCGCTGGAACGCGCCTATGAAGCGCCTTTCGCGGGCAACCCGGCCGCGAAGGCGGGCGCAAGGCGGTTTCCCTGGTGCATTCCCTTTGCCGAGCCCGAAGCCGGCGCGGCCGATCGGCAAGCGACGGCGTTCCAAGCGCTGAAACACTGGACGAAACCCGCGCATTTGATATTCGGTGCCGATGATCCGATCTTCACCGCGTCCTGGGGCAAGGCCTGGGCCGGTATGATCCCCGGCGCGACATTTGATGCCATCGAACGTGCCGGTCATTTCTGTCAGGAGGATGCGGGCGAAGAGATCGTCGCGCGATTGCTAGAGCGGGTGGCTGAAGCCTCGTAACCCCAATTACGCGCGCAGGCTGTCCAGCAGCCTGCCATGGCCTGGCGCTACGTCGTGGATCCCCAGCGCCCGGAACGGGACCCAGAAATCGGCGTGGTTCTGCGCGATCACGGGCACGCCGAGTTCGGCTTCCAGCGAAGCAACCAGTGGCGCGGCTGGAACCTGCCCGCTCGGGATCGACAGCGCCTCGGCGTCTGGCGCCTGCGCCATGGCGTCCCGAGCCGCCTGGCGAATGGCTTCCGCCGGAATGGCGTGCAGAAAGTCGAATGTGGCCGCTATCCTGCCGATCGACAGCACTTCGATCCCGTTCCCGGCAAGAAATGCCTGCAGCTGCGCAATCACCGTTTCATTGAAGGCCGTCGCCAGTGCGATCCGTTCTGCGCCGAAATACGCCAGCGCTTCGATCAGGGCGCGGGCACTGGTAGTTGCTCTGCAACCGGCTTTCGCCTCGATACGCCGGATGAGATCCAGGTCATACCCGACGCCCCGGCTGACGACCGGCGGTGTCGCGACATGGACGAGATAATCCACTTGCCGCGCGCCCAGATATTCCGCCGAAGCCTCCATCTGCACCATCGCGCGTTCGTATTCGACATCGGACCACCCGCCCATATGGCAGGGCACGCCGGTCATCGCGACTCCCGGAGGGGCAATCCTGTGAAAGTCGTCGGCGATGACCTCCAGCACCGTGGGACTGATAACGCCGATACGGCCGCGATGCCCGAATATCGCCATTTACCTGTCTCCTCCGCGTTCACATACCGGCGCAGGCCGGATTGCGCCCCAGAGTGTCACAGGGTGAGCCTGACATAAAGCGGAACCGGGCAACGTCGTTGTACGGAATCCGGCAACTGCCCGCCAGCGCTGATGCGAATTTCCCTGTTGCCGGAACGGCTGTCCTCCCGCTCGTCCTGCCTTTCGCGGGGGCACGCCTGCTGGCATTTGTACCATCTCGCAGCGGGTTGATCGTCCGCTTGCACCCTGCCGGCCGGCTTGCCACACTGGCAATGTCGCGCAATCCCCGTCGGCGAAACATCAGGCATAAGGAACCGGACCTTGAGTATCACGATAACGCCCCTCAGCGATTTTCTGGGTGCCGAAGTCAGCGGTGTGGAAACCCGCCGACCAATGAATGCAGGCGATCTGGCAGCAGTCGAACAGGCGTTTCTGGACTACCGCGTCCTGCGGTTCCGGGACGGACCGATGGATGTGCGGGAACTGGCGGCGTTTTCCCGGCAGTTCGGGGAATTGCAGCCGCATGTTCAGCGCAAGTTCCAGCATCCCGAGGACCCCAATGTTGTGGAGATGCGCAATTTCGACGACAGCGGCAAATTCAACCTCGCTGCGGCCTCGCGCGGCGCGATGGAAAAGCTGCGTGACGGCTGGCATTCCGACCTGTCGTATGACGAGGTACCGGCCAAGGCCACATTGCTGCATGCCGTTGAGCTGCCGAGCCTTGGCGGCAATACCTGTTTCAGCGACGCGACCCTGGCCTATGAATCCCTGTCCGGGGCGACGAAGCAAAGGCTTGCCGGGCTGATGGCCGAATTCTCCTATGGCAACAACACCCGCAACAAGATGACCAATGTCGCCGCCAGTAGCCTGGACGATCAGGGGCGGCAAACCACAACTGTAGTACACCCGGTCGTCTGCGCCCATCCGGTAACCAAACGGCCGGCAATCTATGTGAACCCGCTGATGACCCTGCGAATTCTCGGTATCCCCGTTGCAGAAAGTGACGCCTTACTGGACGAACTGTTCGACGCGCTTGACCGGCCGGCGGTGCGCTGGGAACAGGAATGGCGGATCGGCGACACGATCATGTGGGAGAACCGCGGCGGCGTCATGCATTGCGGGCGGCTCGATTACCCGCGCAACGAACGCCGCCGTTTCATCCGCACGACGGTGCGCGGCCAGCGCATCGAAATGCACGCGGCGGACTAGCCGGATGAACGCCCGGCGCAACGCCAACCGGCGCAGCCTGATGCTGTTTTCCGCCCTGCAGCCGGAACGCTGGGACGAAGGGCTGGTCGCCGGCCCCGACATTCTGGCCTTCGATCTCGAAGACGGCACGGCGCCGGACCGCAAGGCGGAGGCGCGCGCGAAAATCGGAACCGTCTTCTCGCGCGATCCCGGTCGTCCCATGTTGAAATACCTGCGGATCAACAATCCGCGCACGCCGGACGGTCTCCGCGACCTGCTGGCGCTGCTCGACTGGACCACACCGCCGGACGGCTTGCTGGTCCCCAAGGTGGAATCGCCGGAGGAAGTGCGCTGGGTCGCCGGCATCGTCTGCGACACCCATCCGGCAATCGAACTGACCCTAATAATCGAGTCGCCGCGCGGGCTTGAAAATGTTGCGGCGATTGCCGGCGCGGCACCGCAGGTCGCGGGACTGCTGCTGGGTGCCGACGACCTGTCGGGCGATCTCGGGTCGGACAGGGGGTGGGACGCACTGGCCTATGCGCGCGGCCGCGTCGTTGCAGCGGCAGCGGCAGCCGGCGCTGAAGCGATGGACGGCGCATTTTACGATCCTGAAGATGAAGCCGGACTGGTCGACGAAGTCCGCCGTGTCGCCGCGATGGGTTTCACCGGCAAGGCGTCCTACCATGCAATCCAGATTCCCCATATCCATGCCGGATTCACCCCGGACGCCGGCGCCATCGCGCAGGCGCGGCGCATCCTTGCGGCGGCGGCCGGCGACAAAGTGGGTAATACACGCCTGGACGGCAAACTGATCAACGCCGCCATCGTCAAGGCCGCGCGACGGCTGATCGCCATTGCCGAAAAGCGCGGCGCAGCCTGATCCTTGCGGCCGGTGGTCAACTCTGCTGGAAAATCAAAGGCTTTGCCGACATCCATAGCGCCATCGCCACCATCAGCAGGCTCTCGGCCAGGGATACCGCACCCAGCGGCACATTGCTGCCGCCACCGACGCAAGCGCATTTCAGGTTCCGCCGCTTTACATATACCGCTTCAAAAACAGACATGACGCCAACTGTTCCGATAAACGCGGCCAGTGGCGCCGCCAGCCCGATCAACGCACCGGCAATCATCAGAAGGCCGGCGGCGGCCTGGACGAAGGGATAAATGCTGGCGTAGCCGCCCCAGGTGCGCGCCAGGAGGTCATAGTCGAGAAATATTGCCTTGAAGCTTTCGATATCCCGCAGTTTCAGGAACGCCAGGATGCACATGGCGAACGCGCCGAACCATTCTCCCGCCCGCAGCGTCAGCGGGGACCCGAAGGCGGCCCAACTTGTTCCCAGTGCCATCAGCGCCGCCATGGCGCATACTGTGATGACCGGGACATAGGTAACACGGTCGCTGTCGGCCCCATCCAGTCCGATAAAGCGGCGCAGGGCGTCATACCCCCCGACCCGATTGCTGCCGATAAAGGTCTGGGGGGTGGTTTTGACCCCGTGCCTGATCTTGAAGATGGCCGCCGCGATCCGCGATTCCAGCGGGTGATCGTCAATTTCAAAGCCCTCCCGTTCCAGCAGGCCCTTTGACTTCAATCCGAAGGGACAGACATGGTCCGGCGTCGCCATGCGGTAAAGTTTTGCGGTTTTTTGTTCCTGGTCGAGCATGAGACTTCCTTCTAACTCTGCAGCAGGCAAGAGAATGTCCCACGGAACGGACCTGCCCGGCGCCTTTCCGGATTGTGCCGAATGCGGCGCGGGGGGCGCGGGGAAACCGAAGGACAGTCGTCCCGGCAGGCCGGCACTTCTGAGGACAGATGTGCGGTAAACGCATGACCACCACGGTCAGGTTCCCCGATAGTTAATTTTTTATCCGGGTTAACAAGCCACGGACACTCTCGCCGCTGGACAGGCAGTCCGCGCCCGGCCCAATTTCCATCTTTCTGCGTGCCGTTGAAACCTGCCCCAGCGAGACCGTCACCGGCAGTCAATGCTGTGGGTTTAAAGAACCAGCGGTTTCACGGTCATCCATACAGCCATCGCAACCATCATGACGTTCTCCGTCAGCGAGATAGCCCCCAGGGGCACATTCGTATCGCCGCCCACGCAGGCGCATTTCAATTGGCGCCGGTCGACATACACAGCCTTGATGACCGAAACCGCACCAATGGCACCAATGACAAAGGCAATTGGCACGGAGAGCCATGTAAGCGCGCCGGCAATCATAAGGATACCAGCCAATGCCTCACCGAAGGGGTACAGATAACCGTAACGCACCCATCGCTGCGCCAGCAGGTCGTAATTGAGGAACATCGTCGAAAAGGCTTCGATGTCGCGTAACTTCTGTATCGCCAGGATGCACATGCTGAAGGCGATGAACAGTTCCGCGGCACGCAACGTCAGCACCGCTTGATGCATTGCCCAGCTACTGGCCAGGGCCATCAGCGCCGCCATCGCGAAGACGGCGATGACCGGCCGGTAGGTGGTGTCGCCTTCCTCCGGCACGTCCTCGCCGAAATATTCCCGCAAGGCGTCATGACCGCCGATCCGTTCACCGGCGATATAGGTCTGCGGGGTCGTATCGACCTGCTGCGCCGCCATGAATCTCTCGGTTTCGGCACGGCTTGTCAGGTGGTGATCGTCGACATCGAACCCGTTGCGTTCGAGCAGGTCCTTCGATTTCAGCCCGTAGGGGCAGAGATGGTCCGGCATCACCATGCGGTATAGCCTTGCGCTTTTTCTCGCCTTCCCGTTCACGGGAACCTCCGGATTTGTGGCGCTTTCCGGATTAACGGCCTGCCCGTGCGGGAAGGTTCCAAAGAAATTATATTTTCAGGCGATTTGCAGCCGCTGCGCCTATTCCTCCGGCTCCGTCGTGAACATCAGCGGGTGTCCGGCGCGGCGGCCCATGTCGGTGGCCTCGGTTGCCTTGCTTTCCGCGACATCCCGCGTGTAGACGGCAACGACACAGACGCCACGCTGATGCGCGGTCATCATCACCCGGTAGGATTGTTCCTCGGTCATCCGGAACACGGATTTGAGAACCCGGACGACAAATTCGCGCGGGGTGAAGTCGTCATTGACAAGGATCACCTTATATAGGCGCGGCCGTTGCGTTTTCGGCGCCGCCTTTGTCCGCCCGACTGTATCTGTATCGCTCATGCGACCCCGTCCGGAACCGTCGCGCTACATGCAAGCTGATTATACCACAGGAAATACCGGATGCAGCCCCGGTTTCGCGGACGGTTATTCCGTCTTCACCGCCCCCGGCGGCGTGGTACCCCAGGGCATCATGGCCACGGCGGAAACCGAATTCTGGGGCGAGCCGTCAATCAGCTTGTCGCTATAGGCCATATAGACCAGCGTGCTGCGCTTGCGGTCGAGAAACCGTACGACATTGAGCCGCTTGAACAGGATCGACTGGCGTTTCTGAAACACTTCTTCGCCTTCGTCATCATCGGACCGACCTGCCGGCAGGCGATAGAAGCATCCGAGGTTTCCTCGGCGAGGCCGAGCGTGCCGCTTACCCCGCCCTTGCGCGCCATGCTGACGAAGCAGGTAACGCCCTTCACCTTCGGGTCGTCGAACGCCTCAACCACGACCTGATGGTTCCGTCCGATCAGCTTGAAGGCGGTATCGGCTTTGCCAATGACTTCGGCCTGGGCCGGCGACACTGCGAGCAGGCCGATGGTGGCGAAAATTGCGGCAAGACTTCTGGCGATCATAACGCAGTCCTTTCGTGAACTGTTACGGGGATTCTGCGGAAAATGGCCAATGTCGTCAGGACGGGGACAGGGGCGAGGCGCGATTCGCGCCAGCCACCCATGCCCTATGCACCAGCAGGTCGCTGCGCCGATGCGGTTACCGCTTCGGTTTCGGGGCCGCGCCGGCGCTCGGCTTGTATGGTGCGTTTGACGCCATGCCCGCGGTGGCAAGCACCTTTGGCTTTTCCTTCTTCGGCTTCTTGGCTTCCCGGTTACTTCTCTGCTGACCTTTGCTCATGACAAGCTCCTGACGTGACAATGGATTGTCCTGGAATGGCGTGACGATGACTCCGGCAGATGCGGGCCAATCGACGCGAACGCGTCCATTGCGGCTGGCGCAGGTTCCGGTACGATAGCATCATCAAGACGCTGTATTCGCACGGATCAATTAACGG
>CAXBEC010000181.1:0-6474 GCA_963974145.1 uncultured Alphaproteobacteria bacterium
ATACGATGGATACGCGGCGGGAGTCCCTGCTGGCCATGACAAGGGCGATCTACCGCATGCAGAAATGGCTGCATGCCCAGCCGGACACGGTGGTCGCGGAAACCGTGGAATCGTATTTTCCCGACCTGGAACGCGACGTGCTGGTGGCGATCATCGCGCGCTACCGGGCGCTGGGGATCTGGGGCAGGAACCCGATCCTGCCGCGGGACGGGTTCGAACGCCTCAAGGCATCCTGCCTGTCGGGCGGCCTGATTTCCCGCGGTGCCGACTATTCGGAATGCGTCGATACCAGCCTGGCGGAACAGGTTGTCGGGGAAGACCCCGCGCCGATGGCGGGACCGTCGTAATTACGCTACCCTGCCGAAAACAGGGGGCAGCGTGTACGAAACCATCGAACTGGACCGGCGCGGGATCATCACGATCCTGACGATCAACCGACCCAAAGTGCTGAACGCCATCAACGGGACGGTTCGCGAGGAATGCATCGATGCCCTGCGGGCGTTCAATGCGGACCCGGAACAGCGCGGCATTGTCCTGACGGGCGCGGGCAACCGGGCGTTTTCCGCCGGGCAGGACCTGGACGAGGCATCCCGGCACGGGCCCGGCGATGTCGATGCGGCGGTCGATCTGGGCCGCCGGTTCTTCGAGGCCATCCGGGCCGTCACCAAGCCCTGTATTGCGGCAATCAACGGTATCGCGGCCGGCGCGGGATTCCAGGCGGCGCTGCTGTCCGACATGCGCGTCGGTCATCCGAGCGTGCGGATGGGGCAGCCGGAAATCAACGCTGGCCTGCCCAGCGTCATCGGCACGCGAATCATGAACCTGTCGCTCGGCCATCTGATGACAGTCGAACTGTCGCTGACCGGCCGGCTGGTCGAGTCGGAGGAAGCCCAACGGCTCGGCATGCTGAACATCGTGGTCCCGCCGGACCAGGTGCTGCCGCGCGCCATCGCGCTGGCGGAGGAACTGGCCGCCAAGCCGCCGGTCGCCTTCCGGCTGACCAAGCTGGCCTTCCGGGAAGCGACGCGGGAGGTGTTCGACGGCGCGCTGAAAACCGGCGCGCGCCTGCAGAAGATCGCCTATGCCAGCGGCGAACCCCAGGCGGCGATGAAGGAATTTCTCGACAAACGCAAACAGAAGGACTGATCCCATGACCGATTTCCAGAAGCTGGGCCGGCTGGACGGCCGGGTCGCCATCGTCACCGGCGGTGGAAACGGGCTTGGCCGCGCCGCATCGCGGGCCCTGGCCCAGGCCGGCGCCATCGTTGCCGTGACCGATATCGACGGCGAGGCCGCCGGGACGGTCGCCGACGAGATTTCCGGCGACAATGCCCGCTCCGAAGCACATGTCCTCGATATTACCGACGATGCGCAGGTCGATAGCGTTGTCGACGGCATTTTCGAGGCGCATGGCCGTATCGATATCCTGATCAACAATGCCGGCATCGCCATCCGCCATCCGACCATCGAAATGACCACCCCCGAATGGAAAACGGTCATGGACGTGAACCTGAACGGTCATTTCTACTGCGCGCGCGCCGTCGGCCGCCATATGGTGCCGGCGCGCAGCGGCGCCGTGGTGATGCTCGCCTCGATCATGGGGCTGACCGGCGGCGGCAGGTTCCCGAATCCGGCCTATCACGCGACCAAGGGCGCCATCGTCAATCTGGTGCGGTCGCTGGGCGTGGAATGGGCGCCGCTGGGCATAAGGGTCAACGCCGTCGCGCCGACCTATGTCCAGACGCCGCTGACGGAAAAGATGCTGCAGGACAATGAATCCAGGACCTATATCCTGGACAATACGCCGATGCACAGGCTGGCCACGCCGGATGAAATCGCGGCGGCGATCCTGTTCCTGGCCAGCGATTCCGCCAGCATGATCACCGGGCACACATTGCCCGTGGATGGCGGCTGGGTCGCGCGTTAAAGCGGCGCGGGCCGGGTTCAGATAATGCTGTGCTGAATTCGCCGCTGGCGACCGGCTTCAGGCCCAGGTTTCCCGGGTGCCCTTGCGTCGGGCATTGATCGCGGACCGGCTGCTGCCGGTCAGGTCGATCGCGGAATCCGGTTTCCCGAACAGGTAGCCCTGTGCGAATCCGACCCCGCATTCCTTCAGGAAGGTCACGGTTTCCTTGTTCTCGACGAATTCCGCAATGGTCTGGATACCCAGGTCCCAGCACAGGCCCGACATGGCGACGAGGAACGCCCTGCCCTTGTCGGTTTCCGTCGCATTCACGACATACTGCCCGTCGATTTTCACGAAATCCACTTCCAGCGCTTTCAGATATTCGAAGGCCGACTGGCCGGCGCCGAAATCATCAAGGCAGACCTCGAACCCATCCGACCGGAAACTGCTGATCACATTGTTTGCCCGTTCCAGGTCCGAAATGCGCGCCGTTTCGGTAATTTCAAACAGCAGGTTCTTCTTGAGGTCCTGGTTCTCCGCGATTACCGCCCGCAACTGATCGACGAAGATGTCGGAATCGATCGAGCGGCCGGAGATATTCATGGCGATCGGCAGAATGGCGCCGGAACCGGAAGCGGTCTTGATGCGGCTGATCAGCTTGCGGCACAGCGCGATATCGAAATCCTCGATCAATCCGTTGTCTTCGGCGAAACAGATGAAATCATAGGGATTCATATTGATCGGGCTGTCGTGCAGCCGGACCAGCGCTTCGAAATGGTGGGTCTTTTCGTCGGACAGCGCGACGATCGGCTGGAAGGCGATATCGAACTGTCCGGAGACGATAGTCGACTTGACCTGTGCGATATGCGTCGCCGCCTCCATGAGACGGTCCGAGATATTGGACGTCAGGGCCTTGACCCTGCCGGCGTTCTTTTCCTTGGCGACCTGCTGGATCGTATAGAGCAGCGCCTGGGCCATATCCTTGCCATCGACCTCCAGATCGCCGACACCGGCCGAATTCGCCGTAACGGATACGCCGATGCCTTTCGGGTCCGCCTCGCGGGCGAAATCCGATAACTGCGTCTTGATCCCTTCGACATCCAGCCCGGCATCATGCAACAGGCCGAACTGTTCGGCGCTGAGCTGCGCCGCCGAATCACCCTCGAAGGAAACCGCCTTCAGGAAGCTGCCCAGGCGGTTCTTCAGGAGTGTGCGCTCGCCCGCGCTTAGCCGCCCTTCCAGGTCGGTCAGACCGGCCATGCCGACAAAGGTCAGTTCCCCGCTGGCACTGTCTGGCGCCGCATTCTCGAAATGCGCCTTCACGCTGCCGCCAAAGGCATCCGCTGTCAGCAGGCCTGAATCCCTGTTGCGGTCGCCATCGTTGGATTCATCACGCGCCGCCTCGATAACCCGGGCCGTCACGAAACAGTGGTTCTGCAGATCGGGCACGCCGTAACCATTAAGCGACAGCAGGATATTCGGTTTAACCTCGCGGCAGAAGCCGACCCTGACATCATTGAACCGTTCGCCCTTTGTGGCGCGGGACAACAGCGCCTTCAGAAGCGGTTGCTCGCCCTTCGCGGCAAGGGAGTTCAGCGGTGTACCGATCAGGGCATTCGCGGACATGCCGAAAAGATGCTGCGTGGCGCCATTGGCAAAGACAATATTCCCCGACGGCTCCATCTCCAGCAGTGCATCCGCCGTGCAGAAGGCAAAGGCCAGATACCGGGCCATGTCCATCCGCATGTTGTTGATTGCGCTGATGTTGGCTTTGTCGCTGCTGCGTTCGATCGTTTGGGCGTTACTCATACGTCGACACGTAAACCGGCCCAGTTAATTATTGATGGTTGAACTGGGTTACCAAGATATTAATCACCGGGCGCCGGATGATTGTCATGCCAGTGCTGCGCAATATCGGCCCGACGGCATATCCAGACATCGTCGAACCCGGCGATGTAGTCGAGCAGCCGCTGCAGCCCGGCGGCGCGGCCCGGGTGCCCGATGATCCGGTTGTGCAGGCCGATCGACATCATTTTCGGCGCCACCGCCCCTTCCCGGTACAGCATGTCGAATGCATCCCGGATGTAGGCGAAATAATCATCGCCGGTACCCAGAAAGCCGCGCATGAATTTCACGTCGTTATTGGTCAGCGTATAGGGCACAACAAGATGCGACCGCCGCCCCGACGATGTCTCGACCCGCGTCCAGTAAGGCAATTCATCGTTATAGGCATCGGAATCATAGGTAAAGCCCCCCTCCTCCACCAGCAGTCGCCGGGTATTGGTGCTCGGCGCATAGCGGCAGTACCAACCCAGCGGTCGCGCGCCCACCGTGCGGCGCAGCGACTCAACGGCGCGCCGGATATGGTCGCGTTCGGTTTCCTCGTCCAGCCTGAACTGCTCCACCCAGCGCCAGCCATGGCTGCAGACATCATGCCCCGCCGACCGGATCGCCGCCGCGGCTTCCGGGTTGCGCTCCAGCGCCAGCGCACAGCCGAATATGGTTAACGGCATGTCATGTTCCGCAAACAGCCGCATCAGCCGCCAGAACCCGACCCGGCTGCCATATTCGAACATCGATTCCGCCCCCAGGTCCCGCATCCCCGCCGGAAACGGCGTGGCGGCTTCGGTCAGCCCCGATTCGCTGAAAGCCTCGCCGTCATGGATCGAGGATTCCGACCCTTCCTCGTAATTGATGACGAAATTGACCGCCAGCCTCGCCCCGCCGGGCCATTTGGGGTCGGGCGGGTTCGCGCCATACCCCACCATGTCGCGCGGATAGTCCGAAGTCATTGCCTATCTCCCCGGCCAGACCGGCTGATGGGTGTTCAGCGGCACCGGCGGCCGGGACCAGAAGGGCGGGGTCTCGGACAGGGTGACCGCCGGCGCGAGGTGGCGGATCGTCCCGAAGCCGCATTTCGTTTCCATCGTCAGCTCCATGACATCCTCCAGTGTGGGATCGGGCAGGTTCATCGCGCCCGCCTCGGCCGCAATCCGGCCCAGCCGCTTGATCCAGTGCGCGGTCTGCACCAGCGACACCCGCACATGATAGCTGCCGCCATCGACCGCACGGCGCCGCAAGGCCTCCATGACGCCAAAGGCGCCCAGATAGCCGGTCACGTAGTCCAGCACCTGCGCCGGCAGATGCTGCGGTGTCCCGGCCCGGCCCGCACTCTGTTCATGCACAATCCCGCTGCAGCACTGCACGATACTGTCGAAGCCCCGCTTGCCGCGCCATGGCCCTGCATGGCTGAAGGCGCAGAGCGACAGGCAGACGATCCCCGGCCGCAATTCGGCCAGCGCTTCCGGTGAAAACCCGCGCCCGGCAATCGTGCCCGGCCGGTAGCCCTGCGAAAACACATCGGAGGACCGGACCAGATTCCGCATGATTTCCTTGCCGGGTTCCGAGGCGATATCGATTTCGGCGGCGTATTTGCCGTATCCGGTATCGACCACCAGCGCTTCGTTGAAGGCCAGGTCCGGGCCGCTGATTCGCATCACATCGGCACCATGTTCGGCAAGCGTGCGGCCGCACATCGGCCCGGCGATGACCCGTGTCACATCTACAACCCGAATGCCGCCCAGCGGCCGGTCCCCTGCCGGCAGCGGTTCCGGGGCGCTGTCCCCGATTCGGGTAATATCGAACAGTGGCAGGCCGTCAACAGCGGCCGATTGCGGATGCGCCGCCCATTCTTCCGGCGTACGAACCATGCCCGCAATCGAATCTGCCTCGGTCACGGCGGTTTCCAGTTCCAGCGCATCCCATTTGGCCACCGCGGCGGCGACCGATTCCTTCGTCTGATCCGCGCCCAGCAGGGCCACCGTCCGCGCCCGGTGATGCGGATAGTTGCAATGCAATTGCACCCAGCGCCCGTCGCGGCACTGGTAGATCCCCGACACCGGGTCCGCCGCATGCATTTTCTTGCCGTTCTGATAAAGGAAACGGTCGCTGCGCATCGCCATTGCCGCCCGGCGAACGTCGATGGAGACGGTCTGCTTGCGGCCGGTTCGCGCCTCCCAGAGATTCGCGGCCGCAAGCCCAGTCGCCGAAATGACCGCAGCACCGGCGGTACCGATCCTGAAGTTGCTCGCCAGGACCGGGTCTTCGCCGGTTATGCGCACCTGCCCGGCGGGTGCCGGCGCCATGCCCGCGGTGGAAAGGATGTCGTTCAGTGCGGTGTCGCTGTCAGTCATGATCGGTGAAGTATCCTGTGAGAATGGTCGTGCCAGGGCTGTACCGGAAAGGGGACCACATTCCACTACGCCTTACAACCGCCCCCACAGACCGCAGCGGATATTGCGCATGAAGCATACACAGGGCGCGCCCGAATCTGTTACGATGCGCGACAACATCAGGCCGGGAGAATCGACGCTTCATGACAAAAACACAGACGATCGTTTCGGCGATATTCCTCAGTCTACTGTTCAGCACCGGCGCGCGGGCCAATGGCGAGAGCACTGCAAATACGGATGCCGGGAAAGCATTGGCGAAACAACTCTGCGCACGGTGCCACGCGATTGAACAGACGGGTGACAGCCCGTTCGAGCCGGCGCCCCCCTTCCGGATGC